>SHWL01000008.1 GCA_009693865.1 Acetobacteraceae bacterium
TCCGGCGTTCATGAGTGAGCCCTCCCCGGACAAGGGTCGGGCAAACCGCCACCAACTTCAAACCGACACCACCCAAAATCGTCGAAAAACCGTTATAGGTCAGACACTTCGGAACGGTTCGTTCGGAAAACTCCGGACAGTAGTGACTTTGCATATATCTATCATCAGGCACAATTCTCTTCGCCGAGGCGAACCACTCGACCTTCCGGTCGAATTCAGTCTGCTCATACGTATTACCCGGCTGAACGCCGATGCGGATCGCGCCGGCCTCGTCGCAGGCGAACCTCGGTAAGAGAAGCACCATCGTGGCGAGCCGGTAACGGACCATGGCAACTCCTTCATACCTATATCGTTGATCTGGTCAGCAGCCCCGATTATCGCATGAACAGGCTTATTCTACGTACGGCGGTTGTCCCGGCGCCGACGGACCGTCCAGGTTTCCTTTCCAACGCCGCAAATAAACTCCACCACAATTCCGTTGGCGGTCAATGCGTCTCGATGGATCAGCCAATCTGAATCTGTCGCGTTCATGACCGGCACACCTGTCTTTCTCGCGGCAGCCGCGAACTTGCGGTCTGACGAGTCGAAGCCGGCGAGGTTGGGGTCGTTTGGAAAATCCATGAAAGTTCCATCGCTTCGCTTCTGGAGTTCAATCCTTTCCACTCGAGTGGTTGCGTAGTTCATTAAGACTTCCCGGAAGAACCGATCCCCGGCGCCTGGCTGGCCTCTTGGATTGCAGTGCCGGCGGTACTCCGCGATCATTTCACCGGCTATGTCGATCACGATGCACCCCTTCTGTAGTAGATCCGCGAGCGCATCAATCGCCGCGTCCTGACATCGGGAGCTGGCATTTGTGGTTCGTCCGTTGGCGACAACCGCGACGTTGGAATCAACAACGCGACGTTTCATTCCGCGTTACTCAATCGTTTCAGTCTGGCTTTCTCTGCCGCATATGTTTCGCCAAAGGCGTTACCCATGAAATGCTCAGGCCAGTTGTCGATTCCGCCGAATGAGTCTACATGTAATGGCACCAGGTGTGAACTGCCCCCGAGGGCGTCGCAAAAATACAACTTCAGCTTGTCGGACGAGATGATCTGCTCCGCAATCCGGCGTTGGAGACGCAACAATAGATGTTCTGAGTGACTTTCAAGGATAACCTGCACATTGCGATGCGTCGCCGCTGAAATAATAACATCAGCAAGGTTAGCCTGGGCGAGAGGATGTAGATGTATCTCCGGTTGCTCCAAAATCACCGTCGAGCCTTCCGGCACGTATTGAAGCAACGTGACCACTGGAAGAACCTGCGAGACACCAAACCCAACGTCCGTCAGAAGTGCTTCCGAACCGCCTTTTCTGACCTGAACCTTTGCCTGCCATCTGTTCGATCCCTCGGCGATTTCGACCACTTTGAAATCATGAATCAAGCCCATCTGTTGCAGCCAGTATGCGATCGTCGCCTGAAACGGAATTAGTTTCCCTCTATGCACGCGGTTTCTGGTTTCACCGGCGGAGGTGGCCGACAGGATAGCCTCAATAGCCTTTTCACCGCGTAATCCAACATCGCGAGGACGGGAGCGCGCCCACAAATAATCCCGTTGAGGGTATTCTCGCAATGGTCCAAGATAGTATATTTGGTCGATTTGCTCTTCAAACGCCGCTTCCAGGTCGGACAGAAACGATGCGTTCTGAAAATACGTGCGGGCTTGATCTGGAAATGCATAAGATTTGATGGGCCCGGGCAACTGCCATTGCCGTCCCTGCGTCCGGCGAAACGTGAACTGACTGGCGTCGGACGTTAGCTCGTACCCGGTATCCCCTTTGGTTTTCCGCGCCAACTTGAACCGTGCACCGCCGATGTCGTACTCGAGTCGTTCCGCCACCTGGCCCACTTCGCTCGTGGATACCATTCCGCTGGTTTTTACTCGTTTACCGCGGGCGAGGCTCTCGGTTCGTTTTCCTTCCGGATCTACAAGGGACAAATCCTTTTCCAGATCGAACGTGATCTCCCATCCCAGGGATTTTGCTTCATCGTGGCCATGGACAACATCCCTGTAGACGCCCAAATTAACATAGGGTCCGTTGAACTCCAACGCCACTGTCCGGTCGGTTGCCTCCTTGGTTTGCTTCATAAGAAGAAGGAACTGTAGGAGGCTGGATTTGCCCGACGAGTTTGTCCCGAACAGACCGGTGATCTGACCAAAGCCAAGTTCGGCCCGACTCCAGGTCTTGAAATTGGTGATACTCAGGTGTCTCAACATGGGGGAACTCTATCGAAAACCGCAAGGCAGGTCACCCGGCGTGGTTTCTGCCGGTTCCGACGTGTGAGAAGGCTGGTCAATCCAATCCCGTATCACCATTGTGCTGGTTCCTCAGACAGCGATCCGGCTCAAAATCCCCCGCGCTTCATCCGGGATCGGCACCGGCCGTTGCGAGCCCCGCTCCACGAACACATGGATGAAATGCCCCTCGGCCGCCGCCACGTCCTCATCATTGCGAAATACGCCGATCTCATAATGCACTGAACTGCGCCCGATATTGACCACTCGGATTCCCACCGCGACCCGGTCAGGAAACGCGAGCGAACTGTGATACCGGCAGGCGACCTCGGCCACCACGCAATGCACTGGCCCGTCCAACAGACCCACGACCTTCTCGGTCATCTCGTAATAGGTGATCGCGGTGTCGAAATAGGAGAAGTAGTTGACGTTGTTGACATGCTGGAACACGTCGTTGTCCATCCAGCGTGTGGTGATGGCGTGAAACCAGCGGTAGTCGGCGCGGCGGCCGGGTGGCGGACGGCTCATGCGAGGTCTTCGGTCCGTAATTGCGATGACCGCACTCAAGCTGATCCCGCCGCGCCCGTCCATGACCACCCCATCGGCGCCAGCACGTCCATGACCGCGTCATGGACACACCGCCCCCGTCACGTTAAGCGAGCGCCGCCATACCGGCACCGCCAGTCATCCGGGGAGTTCCCCATTGTGCCGCTTTGTGTTCGCACACGCCGCGCGCTGCTCACCAGCGTTCCGGCCTTGGTCCTCGCCGCCGCGCCGGCTCACGCCCATGCGGTCCTGGAGGAAAGCCAACCCGCGGATCATGGCAGTGTCCTGGCGGGCCCCGTCGCGCTTAAGCTGCGTTTCAACAGCCGGATCGACCGCGTCCGCTCTCGCCTGACCCTGACCAGGCCCGATCGGACGAAAGTCACGTTGCCGATCGAACCCGATGGGCCGCCCGACCTTGTGACGGCGACCGTCGTGCTCACGTCGGGCGCGTATGTCGTGCGTTGGCAGGTTCTGGCGATCGACGGCCATATCACCCGCGGCGATGTCGTGTTTTCGGTGATGGAGCGCTGACCCCGTGGAATTGCTGATCGATCTGTTCGGTTATCTGTCCATCATCGTTCACGGGTTGACGATCCTGGCGCAGTCGATGGCTTTGGGCGGTGTCTTGTTCCTGGTGCTGCTCGCGCGGCCGCTGCGGCGCGTGACCGGCATCGGCGTGCCGCGCCGCACCGCGACGATTGCCGCCTGGAGCGCGTTGGGGCTCGCCACCGCCGCGGCTGCGACGGTCACTCTGCAAACCGCCGTGCTGATCGGGACCCTCGACGTCGGACTGCTCGGCGCGCTTGGCGGGCAGGCCACTCTGGCCGGTCTCGTGAAGATCGCCGCCAGTTTCACGCTGGCCTTGTCGCTGTTCCGCTGGAAACAAGAGGCGCCGGCCTGGCCACTGCTGGCGTTATGTTGCCTGATCCTGGCGGCCGCGACCCTGACAACCCACGCGGCGGCGCGGCTGGATGGCCGGGGTCCATTGCTGGCCGCCGCCTTCCTGCATCAGGCCGGAGCCGCGATCTGGATCGGCGGCATACCCAGCTTCATCGCCGCGTTGGCCTGGGTCGATGATGGGGCCTCCTTTCGCGCCATAGGCAGCCGTTTTTCCCGCATGTCGATGGTGGGCGTGGCCTGCATCCTTGCCAGCGGCATCGTGATGAGCGTCTGGTATATCGGCGACTGGGAAGGCTTCTACGGCACCGCCTACGGCGTCATGGTCGCCGCCAAAATCGCCCTGTTTCTGATGCTCCTGGGCCTTGGCGGTCTGAATTTCCTGGTGGTGGAGCGGCTGCGCGCGAACCCGGCCACGCCGGTGATCCGCCTCCGCCGCTGCGCCGAGGCCGAGATCGGAATCGGCGTGGCTTTGTTCTTCGCCGCCGCGTCGTTGACTGCCGTCCCGCCCGCGGTGGATCTGCCGAAGGATCGCGCCACCTGGTCGGAAATCGTGGCTCGCAACATCCCGGAATGGCCGAGGTTGAGCAGTCCGGATCATGATCGGTTGGCAATCCCGGCACTGCAGGCGAGGCTGGATGCCGAGGCGGCCCAACACGCGGCGAAATCCAGCCCGGCGTTCATTCCCGGAGCGGGCGACCTGCCACCCCGGAACGCCGATGATATCGCCTGGTCAGAATACAATCACCATTGGTCCGGCCTGTTTGTCACCGCCATCGGACTGCTCGCGCTTCTCAACCGCGCCGGGATCGCCTGGGCGAAGCACTGGCCACTGCTGTTCATCGGCCTGGGAATCTTCTTGTTCATTCGTTCCGATCCCGAAGTCTGGCCTTTGGGAGAGATCGGCTTCCTTGAAAGTTTCCGTGATATCGAGGTCCTGCAGCACCGCGTCTTTGTCGCTCTCCTTATCGGGTTTTCATTGTTCGAATGGCGCGTCCGCGTGGGTAAGCAGACCGGTCAGGGGGCCGCGCTGGTCTTTCCCCTGATGTGCGCGATCGGCGGCGGCCTGTTGTTGACCCATAGCCACGCTCTCGCGAATGTGAAGGAACAGTTGCTGATCGAGGTGACCCATACGCCGCTGGCACTCGCCGGGATCGTCGCGGGGTGGTCGCGGTGGCTGGAATTGCGGCTCGATCGCACAACTGGCCCGGTTCTGGTCCGGGTCGCGGGCTGGACCTGGCCGGTGTGCTTGTTGTTGTGCGGTCTGATTCTGCTCGACTATCGGGAGGCCTGAACCCGGGCCGCGACCGCTGGCAACACGAGGCGGGCGGTCGTTTGTTCACCCGCGCTCGTGCTGAACATCAGGCGCGCGTGCATCGCTCGAGCGAGCCTCTGGCTGAGCGCCAGCCCCATCACCGACGGCATCAACCGGGAGACGTCCGGATCGCTCACCAACTGTAGCGCGCCCGGAGGTCGCGTGCCGGTGTCGGTAATTTCGGCGGCAATCTGATCGCCTTCAGAAACGACTTCGACCAGGACTTTTCCGCCAGGGGCCGTGTAAGTGATCGCGTCGCCGATCATATTCTCCAGGATTCGCCGTACCGCCCAGGGATTGGCGTGAACCAGCGTGGCCGCGGCCGAGGGAACGGTGACCCGCATTTCGATTTGCCTCGCGACGGCATCGGACCTGCTCGACTCGGTTGTCTGGCGCACCAGCATGCCAAGATCGACCGGTTCGGCCGGCATGATCTCGCCTTCGAACTGGGTGAGGTCCACAAGGTTATCGACCGTTGCCACCAACCGCCGTCCGGCCGTTCGGACCATCCCCAGTGCTGCCTTGTGTTCGGACCGCCCATCCGCCGCGATCAGTTCCAGCACGCCGATCATCGAATGAAGCGGCGTGCGGATTTCCTGGCTGAGATTTGTCAGCACCTCGGTCTTGATCTGTTCGGCGGCCTCGGCCCGCTCAGTCTCTTCGGCCAACCGATCCTGAATTGAGCGGCCATGACGAACGAAAGCCGCCGTCGCGAGTACCGCGACAATCGACAAAAAGCGGTTCAATAACAGGACTTCAAGATCAGGGTTCAAGGCCGGGAAGACCGCGCCAAGAACAACCATGACACAGGAAATCGCCGCGAGAACCCAGACGGCGCGCTTGTCCTCATGAAAGGTCGCCGTGACCACGAGTGGCGCGTAAAACACGCCGAATGCCAACGGGCTCGTGGAGGCCACGTCCGCGAGAAACGCCGTCAGACACCCGGCATAAATCGTCACCACAAGCCCGGTCGCCCAACTCCCATGCCGCGCATTCAGATCATGGAATATGTTCACGAGCAGATTGGTTTCTTGGAAGATCAGCCAGCGTGTCCAGATTGCGGATGCCACGGAACTTCCTTAATCTCCACGACTTTCTTCGATGAGATAGGACGTCAGAACGGCGGTGCCGTCAAGGAAATCCTCAATTGTCATCGCCTCATTCGCATTGTGGCTACCGTTCTCGTTTCTGATGAAAATCAATCCCATGGGTACGCCAAGCGCGGCGAAGGCAGCGGCGTCATGAGATGCCGGACTGCCAAGCTCGATCGTTTCGATCCCAAGCGCGGCGGCATCGCGCGCGAGCTTGCTTTTTATCAACAAATCGACCGGGCCTACAGCGGCACGGGTCTTGGTTCCGCGATGAAACGTCACGCCGCGGCGTTGCTCGACGTCGGCGACGATCGCGTCGACGCGCTGGTCGAGTTCGGCCAGCACACTTTCATCGTAAGCCCGAACGTCGAGGCTGAAATGAAATGCTCCCGGCACGATCGTCAGGCCATGTTGTTTCGAATCGGTATGAAAGCGGCCGATCGTGCAGGCCATCGGGATACCGCGCTGGTCGTACTCCGCCCACATCTGGTCCAGCGCCATGGCGAAATCCGCGCCGGCCATCGCCGCGTCCCGGCGAAAGCGCCTTGGCAGGCCGACATGGTCGTTACAACCTTCAATTCGGGCATCGGGGTAACGAAAGTTGCCCGGGATGCCAGTGCCGATCCCGGTGGAGCGGCCCGCTTCGACCAGGGCGGGCGCCTGCTCGATATGCAGTTCCAGGAACGCGTGCAGGCTGGCGGGATCGAAATGACGCGACCCGGATCGCACGCGATCGGGGTCGCCACCGCAGTCCGCGATATGTTCGGCCAGCGTCCGTCCGGTATCGATCCGAAGCACATCCAGGCTGCCCTCCGGCAAGATGCCCAGGGCGGCACGGCTGCCGATATAGGATACCTGGAACCAGATGCTTTCCTCGGCGCGGATGCCCATCACCGTGATGGTTCGCTTTGGCGTCAGGCCCAGGCGGCGCAGCGCCTGGATCGCCACCAGACCGGCGACAACGCCCGCCGCGCCATCGAAATTGCCGCCATGAGGGACCGAATCGAGATGCGAGCCCGTGACAATCCGTTTCGCCGCGGGATCGCCGCCAGGTAGCGTCATATAAAGATTGGCCGCCGCGTCGCCCTCAATTGTCAGACCCATCGCCTCGGCGGCGGCGGTACAGGTCGCGTGCGCGCGTTGCTCCCCTGGCCCGTAGGGATCGCGCGAGACGCCGGGTTCGTCCAGTCCATCGCGCCGCAATTGGTCGAACAAGGTGGCGGCAAAATCGCGGGACGCCATGACCGCTGCGCGAATCTGGACGGGAGAGGGGGCGGTGTTGTCGTGGTCCATCGATCCATTCCGTTTCTGACTCACGCTTCACCGGAAGATAGAGCCGATTGAGATCGGGCGGGCGCCCCATTTTTGTCAACGTCCCCATTTTTGTCAACGTCAGTGTAATCGCGGGAAGCCATGATATTGAGCGAGGCTCGGCTGGCCGGTCCATGGGAGGCGGCGCGCCGATCGGACAGCTGGCTGACAATCGCGTGCCATGCGTGAGTGGGGCCGCGCCGCGAACTCGCGGTGGCTCAGGGGCAGCGAATCAGGGCGTGTCGAACGCCACGGAATAATCCCGCAGCTTCGGGATGTCGTTCAGGACGACGCGCGAGCCGCTGGTCTCGACGCCCAGGTCGCGCAGGGTGGCGAAGGCACGGGAGAGATTTTCCTGGCGGCACCCCAGGCGAGCGGCGAGCAGGCGCTTGTCGAACGGCAGGCGCATGGTCGCCGATTTGCTGGCCTTGTCCGGTGCCAGTTCCAGCAAATAGTGGCCAAGCCGTTGTGCCGTGGTGCGAAGCTTCAGGTCGCATACCTGCAGGACGAGCGAGCGAAAAACCATCGCCTCCGCTCGTAGCAGGGCGCCGGCCAAAGACGGTTCCTCGGGCAGCAGGGCGCGCAGCCCCGCGCCATCGATGATGATCACGGTGGCGGACCCGACGGTTTCCACGCCCATCAAAACCGGCAACTGCGTGAGAACCGCCGACAAGCCGGTATGGCCCGCCGGGTGCAGCACATCGATGACCGTGACGGTGCCATCCGGCGCGGTGCGGTAGGTGGAAAGTTGACCGGAAACCAGAATACAGAATGGCGTGTTCGCGTCGCCCTGGCGGAAAAGTGTCGTCCCGGCGAGGCAATCTCGTCTTTCCGCGATCTTGGCGAGCCGATCGAAAACGCGGTTTTCAAGGCCCGCGAATAATGCGACACCGCGCAAAGCCTCGACACACCGCCCGTCGGGCACGCCGGCGTCTCCGGATGCCGGGATATTTTCCATTCCGGGCCTCATGTTTCTTGTCCGATCATCGCGAAGACGAGCCCCCACGACCATGTTGTATAATGAGAACCTGGCAGTCGAGATGATAGTCGTCAATGATAGCGAGCGGCGCCAACGGCGATTCTTCGTCGAAGCTACCCTTTTGCAACCACCGCGATTACCTTGCGCCGCCGCCCGAAGCCCGAGGCGGCCGGACATTGGGGGAGGTGACGATGAAGGCGATGGTTTGCGAGGCGTTTGGCGGTCCCGAGGTGCTGGCGTACCGCGATCTTCCTGACCCTCCGCCGCCCGGTTCCGGTGAAATCCAGGTGCGGATCCGCGCCCGCGGCGTGCAATACGTCGATGTCCTGATGCTGGCCGGCAAGTATCAATTCCGGCCCGAACCTCCCTTCATCCCCGGCGGCGAAGCCGCGGGCGAGGTGATCGCCATCGGCCCGGATGTCACCGCGTTCAAACCGGGCGACCGCGTCATGTCCCGCCACACCCTGGGTGCCTGTGCCGAGTTGGGGAACGCGAAGGCCGCGCTGTGCGATCTGGTGCCGGATGGCATGAGCCTGGAGGCGGCGGGCGTTTTCCGAGGTGCCTATGCGACGGCGTATCACGCGTTGTTACAGCGCGGCCGGTTGGCGGCGGGCGAGTGGGTGCTGGTGCACGGCGCGGCCGGGGGGATTGGCATCGCCGCCATCCAGGTTGCCAAATTGTTCGGCGCCAAAGTCATCGCCACCGCGAGCGGAGAGACGAAACGCGACGCCTGCCTGGAAGAGGGCGCCGACCACGCGATCGAATACAGTGGTGGATTTGTCGATCGGGTAAAAGAACTGACCGGCGGGCGCGGCGTCGATATCGCTTACGATCCAATCGGCGCCCATGTCGGGGAGGAATCGTTGCGCTGCCTCGCCTGGGGTGGACGCCTGCTGATCATGGGGTTTTTGGGTGGCGGGCCAACCAATATCCGCAGCAACTATCTGCTTATCAAAGGGATCGACGCCATCGGCGTGCGGATCGGCGGGTTGAACGAGGCGAACCAGGCGCTGTCCATCGCCAACATGAAGGAACTGACGAAGCTCGCGGCGGAGGGGAAGCTGAAGCCGCGGATATCCCTCCGCTTCCGGTTGGACCAGGCGCGGGAGGCGCTTCAGGCCGTGATCGATCGCGCGGTCATTGGCAAGGCGGTACTCGTCAGTTAACCTTCCCCGAAGCAGGAGGAGCAAGACCCATGGACCGAGCCACATTCGAGGCCGCGCTGACACGCGAGGGTTTCGAAATCGTCTCGATCACGATGAAACCGGATGGGGTCAATCCGGAACACGTCCATCCATTCGACGCGCGCCTGCTGGTGCTCGACGGCGAAATCACCATCACCCGCGACGGCAAGGCGGAAACGTTCCGCCCAGGTGACAGTTGCGCGATGCCGGCGAATTATCCGCATGCTGAGCGGGTTGGACCGCAAGGGGTGGCGTATATCGCGGGACGCCGCGCGGTTTAAGAATTCAGAGACGGAGACGGGAACGATGGCTGAACCAGGACGCGCCTTGCCGGTGCCGACACCTGAGACGAAACACTTCTGGGATGGCACCAACGCCGGGGAGTTGCGGTTGCAGCGCTGCGATTCCTGCGGGAAGAACTACTTCCCGCCGCGGCCGTTCTGCGCCACCTGCGGGTCCCGCAAGGTCACCGTGTTCAAGGCGTCCGGCAAGGCGGTGCTGTGGAGCTATGTCATCCATCACCGTCCGGTTCCTGGCTTCAAGCCGCCTTACGCGATCGCCGTCGTGCAGCTCGCCGAAGGGCCGCGCATGATGAGCAATATCGTCGAATGCGAACAAACGCCGGAGGCGCTGCAACTCGACATGGAGTTGGAGGTGGTGTTCGAAAAGCAGAACGACACCGTGACTCTGCCCTTCTTCCGCCCGGCGAAAGGTTAAGCTCATGCGCAGAAATGCAGTCGCCGTTGTCGGCGCCGCCGAAACGACTCAACTTGGGGTCATCCCGGATCTCTCGCAGATCGGCCTGCATGCCGACGCCGCGCTGAACGCCATGGCGGATTGCGGACTGCGGCCCAAGGATATCGACGGGATCGCCACCGCCGGTGAGACGCCGGTGCAACTGGCGCAATATCTGGGGATCACGCCGGCCTGGGTGGATGGGACGTCAGTCGGCGGTTGCTCGTTCATGATCCATGTCCGCCACGCGGCGGCGGCGATCGAGGCGGGTCTGGCGAAAACCATCCTGATCACGCATGGCGAATCCGGAAAATCGCGGATTGGCAATCCCGGCCGCACCGTGCCGCCGGCGTCCTTGAACGGCCAGTTCGAGCAACCCTTCGGCCCCATGGGTCCGCCGTCGATGTTCACGATCCCCGTGCTGCGCTATATGAAAACGTACGGTGTAACCGAGGAACAAATCGCGCAGGTTTCGGTCGTTCAGCGCGAATGGGCGGCGAAGAATCCGCGCGCCACGTTCAAGACTCCGATCACCACCGAGGATGTGCTGAACAGCCGCATGATCGCGTACCCGTTCCGCTTGCTGATGTGCTGCCTTGTGACCGATGGCGGCGGCGCGCTGATCCTGACCTCGGCCGAGCGGGCTCGCGACTTTAAGACAAAACCGGTCTATGTCCTTGGCACGGGCGAGAGCGCGGAAGGGCCGATGGTCAGCCAGATGGAGGACTTTACCAGTTCTCGCGCGTTCCGGGTCGCTGGCCCGACAGCGTTCCAGCAGGCGGGGATCAGCGCGAGCGTGAAGGATGTGGATCATCTCATGATCTATGACGCCTTCGCCCATCTCCCGATTTACGGACTCGAAGACCTGGGCTTTTTGCCGCGAGGCGAGGCGGCGGCGTTCATCGCGGGCCGCAATACGGCGCCGGGTGGAAGCCTGCCGTTGAACACCAATGGCGGCGGATTGTCATTCATGCACTCGGGCATGTACGGCATGTACGCCTTGCAGGAGAGTGTGCGGCAGTTGCGCGGCACGGCGGCGGCGCAGGTCCCGAACGCGAAGATCTCGGTCTGTCACGGCGTCGGAGGTATGTTCGCGGCATCCGGAACGATTATTTTCAGCAATCAGTCGCCGTGAGTTTCGTCGATCAGGGAAAAACCTGGGTCATGGCCTGGGTTTATTTTGTTCGGCGTCGGGAACAAGTCCCGCCAGCGTTGCCAGCAGACCAGGGAGATCGTTCTCGACCACCTCCCAGACAAGCTGGTCGTCAATCGATGCGTAACCGTGGATCAATACATTTCGAAATGCCACGATACGTGAAAGATCGGGAATGGTGGCCGCCAGGGCCGGATCTGTTCGACGCAATCCGGAAAATGCCTCGCCAATGATTTCGAACTGACGTTCAACCCCGGAACGGAGCAGGTCGTCCTCAAGATAATCGTCGAAGCTCTTGCCCGCGGTGAAGCGAGCGATCTTTTCGGCACAGCGGCGCGCGTCCCAAAGATGCTTCGCCGCGTTGGAGGAAAACTGGGTCAACGGGCGTGGAACAGCGTCCGGCTTTCTTGCGCGATACGCCGGCGCAGATAAGGGTTCTTCAGAGCAGCCTCGGTGACCAGGTCGACGGGACGCCCCGAAAGCGTCTCCAACGCCTCCCGCAACCCAAAATACGCGTCGGCGTATCCTCCGGGCGGGATCGGTTCGAACGTCACGAGGAAATCCAGGTCGCTGCGGGCCGGATCGAATCCTTCCCCGGTCGCCGCTGAGCCAAATAAGGACAGCGTCCGGACATGGAACCGCCGGCAGACATCGGCCAGAGCGTCATGCCCGGTGTTGATCTCGAACGGTTGGAGGGGCCGGTCCATCGGTATCCCATACCACGTCATGGTGGCATCCCACGACTCCGATTCGCGGCATCGCGAGAAGACGTTGGGAGACGACCCGTCATTGTGGCTTGCTCCACCGCAAGAGACCGCGATGGCGGATTTCTCAAGCTACATCGTTGTTCCTGAGCCGCGGCTTTACCGTTCGGGCCCCCGCGTTGCACGAGGTCGTGACCGAAGGCGGATACCGAGGAAGAGGCACCGGCGATAGCCGGGAAGACTATCCGGCTGGTGTGCCGAACTTGCCCGGCGCGCTGAGCTATTGTTATTCTTCATCCAAGGTGCCCGGATGGGTCGGGCATCTGGGAAATGCCGGATAAACGAATGGGGAGGTCTCGACGATGCCCGCCACTGAAAAGAAACCGGCAAAAATCGCGTGCGCATGCGGCGCTTGCGAACTCACCCTGGCGGACGGCAACGCCACCATGCACATTTTGTGCGGTTGCGAGGATTGCCGCCAGGCGCTGCAGTGGGGATACAAGAACGGAGGGGTGAAACCCGATCCGCTACAGCGTGCTTTCTACATGCGATCGGATATCGCCGATGTCAAAGGCCGGGAAAAAATGCTCACCGTTAAACTCAGGGAAGACGGTGTATCAAGAAGAGTCTATTGCACAAACTGTTATTCGGTGCTGGGCGTCGATCATCCGGCATACATGAGCAGTGTCTTCTTGAACTTTCCCAGGCACTGCGTGAACGGCGGCGAATTGTCGGCACCTTTGTCCTTGATGTTGTTCATGCAGGATTATTCGGAAGATATCGGCCCGCTTCCCGATGACAAGGTGCCGGTGTTCCAAAGTCTCCGCTTCCCACAGAAGATTGACAGGATAATGTCCATTGAGGCCGCGGCGAACACCTGGTTCAAGGAGCCGGCGGCCCCCGCGGAGGGGATCACCTTTACCGCGCTGATCGAAAGCCTGGGCTCACCCCTGGTGCTGAACCTGGAAAAAGGGGCGAAGCTGCTCTGACGAAACCGCTACACAGCCCCCGCCGCGCGGCGACCGTTCCGGTGCTTGGAGCGCGCGATCCGACCCCGGGACATTGCGATCGATCGTTCGCGAAATGGGTCTCACTGTCGAGGAACTTCGCGGCTTCTTGTAACCGCGCGCCGGACGCCAGGCTCAGGCCCGATTCTTGACCGGTAACGGTTCGCATGACAGCGTGCGGCATCGGAAGAGGAAACCACACCATGACGGAAAGCCTGTTCAGTGGACTGAAAGTCATCGATTGCGCGAGCTGGATCGCCGGTCCGGCCGCCGCGACCATCATGTCCGATTTCGGCGCCGACGTGATCAAGGTGGAACCAATCGGCGTGGGCGATCCCTGGCGTAGCCGCGGGCCAATTCCCGGCCGTGACGTTGACTATTACTGGCAGTTGACGTCGCGTAATAAACGCAGTCTGGCGATCGATCTGAAACACCCGGATGGGATCGGCGCGCTGCACAGGCTGATCGAATCCGCCGATGTGTTCGTGACGAACTTTCCACTGCCCGTGCGGGATCGTCTGAAACTCTCGGCGGCGCATCTGACGGCGCTGAATCCGCGGTTGATCTACGCCTCCTTCACCGCCTATGGCGAGGAGGGCGAGGAAGCCGCGAAAACGGGTTTCGATTCGACCGCGTACTGGGCGCGCACCGGTCTGATGGACCAGGTGCGCGCGGAGGCGGACACGCCGCCCGCCCGCTCCATGCCCGGCATGGGCGATCACCCCAGCGCCACCGGGCTATACGCCGCCATCGTCACCGCGCTGTACCGGCGGGAGAAAACAGGGCAGGGCGGAGTCGTGCGTTCGTCTCTGTTGCAAAACGGCTTGTGGGCGAATGGCTGCGCCGTGCAAACCCGGCTGTTCAACGAGCATGTCGGTCATCGCCCGACGCGAGAGGACGCGCCGAACGCGCTGGCGAACCATTACCAGTCGCGCGACGGCCGCTGGTTCATCATGGCGCTGTACAACGAACAGCGTCAGTTGCGCGGCTTTTTCTCGGCTATCGGCCGTGAGGATTTGCCGGACGATCCTCGCTTCGCCACGCCCGACGCGCGTAAAAACCACGCGCGCGAGTTGGGAAAAGTCCTGGACGCCGAATTCGCCCGACGCGATCTCGCGGACTGGCGGAAAATCCTCGATGGCGTTGGCGTGACCTTCGGCATCGTCGCGACGGTCAATGAAGCTTTGGACGACCAGCAAATGCAAGACTGCGGCGCCTTGGTGCCGTTCGAGGATGGGAAGAACCTGACTGTCTCCGCCCCGTTCCATATCGATGGCGTCGCGAAAATAGCGCCTAAGCGCGCGCCCGGCCTCGGACAACACAACGAAGTGGTGCTACGCGAGGCCGGTTATTCCGCCGATGACGTTGCGCGCCTGCGTTCGTTGGGCGTGCTGGCATAATCCGGGCCGCCGCCTTCACGCTCACCGCGGCGGTAACGTTGGGGGCGGGACTGGCGCTGCATTATCTTCGCGGCAAGGGCGCGCGGTTCCGCACGCTGGCGGTGCTGCATGGGTTACTTGGCGCGAGTGGGCTTTGCCTGCTGGTCCTGAACCTTCAAGGGCCGCGGCGGGGTGATGCCATGGGCGTTGGGTCGTTCGGAACGGCCGCCGCGGTCCTGTTCGGCGCCGCGCTGCTGTTTGGCCCTTTTGTGGCGCTGGTGAAGACCCGAGTGGCTGGGCTGGCCCTCGCGTTTCACGTCACGTTGGCGATCACCGGATTCACACTGTTTCTGGCGTGGATCTCGTTGGGCTGACCATGTTCCCCAACGATCTGGGCGGCCCCGTTATGAGGCCGCCCAGTCGAAAAGTCATGCGATGGCGAGCGAATAAATATCCTTGACGCCGGCAGGAAGCGTCAGCGCTTCCCAGGTCGCGCCACCGTCCTCGGTGCCATAGACCTCGCCGTCGTACCGCGCGCCGATCGCCATGCGGTTGCTGTCCTTGGCGTGCGGTGCCACCGACATGATCGTGCCGTGCACCTGGACTTTGTCGAAGCGGCTCCAACTCGCGCCCTTGTCGGTGCTGCGATACACACCGCCATCCTTGCTGGCGGCGGCGACACTCAGCGCGGCATATAGCGTCTTGCCATCCGCGCCGACCTTGATGTCGCGGCCATAGGTCGTCGGCGAGAAGCGGCCTACTTCCATGTCCTGCCACGTTTCGCCACCATCATGGGTTGAGAACAGTCCCATCCGCGCGGCGAAGATCACGCAATCGGGATCGGCCGGGTTGATGGCGATCGCGTGGCCGTCGAGCATCCCTTCGTTATAGGTGTTGCTGACGATCTTGCTTTTCAGATGCGGCTTCTCCGCCAGGCCAAGCAGACCGGCGCTGCGATCGGTCCAGCTCTCGCCGAAATTGTCCGTGCTCATGACGCCGTTGACTTCCAGCGCCGCGAAAATGGTGCCGGGCTTGTTCGGGTGTTGCGCCATCCGCATGACCCGGCAGGCGAACGGCATGACCGCGCGATCCGGCATTCCGGGGTTGGGCAATTCCTTCCAGGATTCACCTGTATCTTCGCTGCGGAACATGGAAATCGGCGAGCCGCCGGCAAACACGATTTTTGGGTTGGTGGAGTCGACCAGAAACGACCAGATCTGGCGCGAGACCGGAAAATTCGCCCGCTGAAAAGTTTTCCCCGCGTCGATGCTGCGGTACACGCCATCGCCGGTTCCGGCGAAGACCACGTTCGGGTCGGTCGGATGCACGTGCACGACGTGGGACTCATGTTCGCTGATCGGATGCGTCCACATGTCCGAACCCGCGGCGCGGCTGAACACACCGACCTTCCCCACCTGGTCCGCCCGCCCGACATAACCGGCGACGCCCGCATAAATGTTTGACTGTGCCATGGCACGCTCCTCTCTGGTTCCCGAGCCGCCACCCTACCGGACCGGCGCCCGCTTGGCCAGAGAGGCCCGAATGGCGTAGCGTCCCCTGGAGCCTGCAAGGGGAGTGCAACCATGCCAAATGTCACCGCCGAACGCCTGACCGTGATCGCGAAGGGGCTTCTCATCGCCGCCGGCGCGTCCGAGGAAGAAGCCACCGTCATCGCCCGTTACAATATCGGCGCCAATCTGGTGGGCCACGACTCGCACGGGATTATTCTGATCCCGCAATACATCGACCGGATCAAGGCGGGTCACATCGTCCCCCAGGCGCCCTGGGTCATAACGCAGGAAACCCCGACCACGACCGTCATCGACGGCAACTGGGGTTTTGGCTATGTCGTGAACGACCGAGCGATGCGCTACACCATCGAAAAGGCGAAGAAGCAGAATGTCGCCGCCACCACGGTGTTTCACCAGAGCCATATCGGCCGTCTCGCCAGCTATCCGCTGCTTGCCTCGGCCGAGGGCATGATCGCAATGATCACCGCCGATTCCGGGCGTTCGCCCAAGCATGTCGCGCCCTACGGCGGTGCCAAGGCGCGGCTTGGCACGAACCCGATCTGTTTCGCGATCCCATCCAATCTGGAGGGACCGTTGGTGTTCGACATGGCGACCTCCGCCGCCGCCGCCGGGAAGATCAATGTCGCCACGGCGCGCGGCGAGCAGGTGCCGGCGGGCTGGCTGATCGACGCCGAGGGCAAGCCGTCCACCGATCCGAAGGTGCTGCGGGCTGGCGGCGCATTGCTGCCTCTGGGTGGCACCGAGGGCTACAAAGGCACCGGCCTCGCCGCGATCGTTGAAATCCTCTCCGGACTCTTGACCGGCCTGGGCTTTGGGATCGACCCACAAGGGCGGCACAATGACGGTTGCTTCATGGCCGTGTTCAACGTCGCCGCCTTCCGCGACCTGAATACGTTCAAAGCGGAAGTCACCGATTTCGCTCACTACCTGAAAGCCACGCCGCCCGCGCAAGGCTTCAAGGAAGTCTATTACCCCGGCGAGGTCGAGTTCCTGAAGGAAAAGGACCGCCGTGTTAACGGCGTGCCGATCGAGGACGCGACGTGGAAGCGGTTGCAGGACATGGCCACCGGTTTCGGCATCGCCGATAAACTTCCCTTCTGATAGCAGGAGCATTCCCTGATGGTAGACCTTGTCATCCGCGGCGGTACGGTCATTGACGGCACCGGCGGCGATCCCTTTGAAGCCGATGTCGCCGTTGAGGCTGGTAAAATTGTCGCGGTTGGCGAGGTGTCTGGACGGGGGAAGGAAGAAATCGACGCCAAGGGGAAGATCGTAACCCCGGGCTTTGTCGATCCGCACTCGCATTACGATGCCCAGGCAACGTGGAGTAGCAGGATTACGCCTTCGTCGTGGCATGGGGTGACGACCACGATGATCGGCAATTGCGGCGTTGGGTTCGCGCCGTGCGACCCGGAAAATCGGGGCATGTTGATCAGGCTGATGGAGGGCGTCGAGGATATTCCGGAGCCCGTCCTGACGGAAGGCCTGCGCTGGAACTGGCGCGGCTTCCCGGATTATCTCGATGCGCTGGAGGCACGTCCTTTCGATCTCGACATCGCCACCCAGGTGCCGCACGCGGCGATCCGCGTGCATGTGATGGGCAAGCGTGGCGTCGATCGGGAGCCCGCGACCGCGGCGGAGGCGCACGCGATGGCAGCTCTGGTCGCCGAGGGAATCCGGGCGGGCGCGCTTGGGTTTTCGACGTCTCGCACGATCAATCACAAGACCAAGGCCGGAGCGCATATCCCGACTTTGGACGCGGACGAGGCGGAACTCTCGGCGATCGCGCGGGCACTTCCGGCGGGCTGGATGCAGGTGATTTCCGACTTCAACGACCCCGCGCCGGAATTCGCCATGCTGCGGCGTCTGGTGGAGGTGTCCCGGAAGCCGATGGCGATCACGATCCTGCAACGCGACTCCAAACCCGAGGAGTGGCGTCAGATCACCGGCTGGATCGCCGAGGCCAATCGTTCCGGCGTGCCGATGCTGGGTCAGGTGCTGACCCGTCCCACCGGTATCATTCTCGGCTTCGAGATTTCCCAGAATCCATTCCTCGGGCGCGCGAGTTACGACGCCATCGCGCATGTTCCGTTGGCGGAGCGCCTTGTGGCACTTCGTCAGCCGGAATTGCGTGCGAAAATCCTGTCGGAGACCTGCGCGGACGAGGTTCTGCGCCGCCGCGTCTCCCGCTGGGACCGGATTTTCCCAATGACCGATCCGCCGAACTATGAGCCCCGGCCTGAGGACAGCATTGCCGCCCATGCCGAGCGGATGGGCCGCGATCCGGCGGATCTCGCGTATGACATGCTGCTGGAGAATGACGGCCGGACGCTGATGTACCGGCCGTTGTCCAACTACACCTACGGCGATCTGGATACGGTCCACGACATGCTGGCTCATGACGCCACGATTGTCGGGCTTGGCGACGGCGGCGCGCATGTCGGGATTTTATCCGATGCGAGCGCGATCAGCACGATGCTGACTCACTGGACGCGCGACCGGAAAGCCAACCGTTTCTCCCTGCCGTGGGCCGTGAAACGAATTTCTCGCGACTCCGCCGTGGCGATCGGGTTGCGCGACCGCGGTCTTGTTGCCGCCGGTTATAAGGCCGACCTGAACGTGATCGATTACGACCGGCTGCGAGTGCGGTTGCCGGAGGTCGTTTACGATCTTCCCGCCGGGGGACGGCGCCTGATTCAGCGCGCCGATGGGTACGAGGCGACGATCGTATCCGGCGTGCCGGTATATCGGAACGGGCACGAGACGGGCGCGTTGCCCGGACGCCTCGTGCGGGGCGCTCAGGCGGCGCCGTGACGTTCATCGGACAATCCACGCGCCGGGTCGAGGATGAACGGTTCCTCACCGGACGCGGGATCTTTGTCGAGGATGTCGACGTTCCCGGCCAACTCTGGGCGTATGTCGTGCGTTCGCCGCACGCGCACGCGGTGACCGAGCGGATTGACACAAGCGGCGTGACCGGCGCCTCGGTGTTCACATACTCCGATATCGCGGGTCTCGGGTTGTTGCCTTGCGCGACCGCCGTCGCAACCGTCGAGCCGATGAAAGTGCCGCCGCGGCCGGCGTTGGCGAATGGGAAGGTGCGTCATGTTGGCGATCCCGTGGCCTTCGTTGTCGCGGAATCCAAAGCCGCCGCGCGCGATGCCGCCGAGCGCGTTGTCGTCGATTATCGTCCGTTGCCCTCGGTGGTCGACGCCGCGGTGGCCCTGGCTGGGGGCGCTCCGGTACTGTGGGACGAGGTGCCCGATAATCTGTCGTTCCGGTTTCAGAAGGGTGATTCCGCTGCGGTTCAGGCCGCTCTGGCCGTTGCGGCGCATGTCGTCGAATTGCACCTGATCAATAACCGCCTGATCATCGCGCCCACCGAAACGCGTGCCGCGATCGCACGTTATGAGAATGAGACGTTCGATCTGTTCGTCACCGCGGCCAGTGTTCATGCCATTCGCGACCACCTGGCCACCGCGATATTCAAGGTACCGCCGGAGCGGGTCCACGTCGCCGCGCCGGACGTCGGCGGCGGCTTCGGGATCAAGAATTGCCTCTATCCCGAATGGGTCATGCTGCTATGGGCTGCCCGCCATCTGGGCCGCCCCATCAAATGGGTCGAGGACCGCGCCGAGGATTTCGTCAGCACGGCGCAAGGACGCGACAATATCACGACGGCGAGGTTGGCGCTGGACGCGGAAGGACGGTTCCTGGCGCTGGACGTTTCGACCGTCGCCAATCTCGGCGCGTATATGTCTGGCGGCGGTCCCGGCAGTTCCACCAACGCGCCCGCCAACGCCATGGGCAGCGGGTATGTCATTCCGGCCATTGCGATGAATGTACGGGCCGCGTTTACCAATACTGTGCCGATCGATGCCTATCGCGGCGCGGGGAAACCGGAAGCGAATTATCTGCTGGAACGGCTGATCGATCTCGCCGCCCGGCGGCACGGGTTCGATCCCGCCGATCTCCGCCGCCGGAACCTGATCGCGAATTTTCCCTACACCAAAGCATTGGGTAGCGTTGTCGACTGCGGACGATTCGCGCTGGGCGTCGATGACGCGGTGATATTGGCGGATCGTTCCGGGTTCACCGCCCGCCGCGCCGCGTCGGAACAACGCGGCCTGCTGCGTGGTCTGGGATTGTGCTGCTTCCTGGAAACCGCTCGCGGTGCGCCCAATGAGGGCGCGGAAATTCGTTTCGCCGGCGGAGGCCAGGTCGAACTGCGCGTTGGCACCCAATCCAACGGGCAAGGGCACGAGACAACCTATCCCCAGATCGCCGCCGATCTGCTCGGTTTGCCACCCGAGACGTTCCGCTACATTCAGGCCGATACATTCCAGGTGCGCGCGGGCAACGGCCATGGTGGCGCGCGATCCATGCACATGGGCGGCGCGGCCATGACTCGTGCGGCTCGGGAGGTCATCGCCAAGGGGACCGACGCCGCCGCCTTGTTGTTGCAGGCGAAGCCGGACGAGGTCCGGTTCGAAAATGGCGAGTTTCTCGCAGGCGATCGAGCCATCGGTCTGCTGGATGTCGCGCGCGAGGCGTCGCTGGATACCTATGTCTGGAACCTGCTGGATATCATTACATTTCCGAATGGATGTCACATCGCCGAGGTCGAGATCGATCCCGAGACCGGTCTGGTCACGCTCGACCGTTACCACGGCGTCGACGATTACGGCACCCTCATCAACCCCATGCTCACCCTGGGCCAGGTACACGGCGGTCTCGCGCAAGGGATCGGCCAGGCGATGCTGGAAAACACGGTGTACGACCAGCACTCGGGACAATTGCTCAGCGGATCGCTGATGGACTACGCGCTGCCGAAAGCGGCCGATTTGCCGGATCTGAACATCGTCCTGTCCGGCACGCCAACCAACGCCAATCCGTTGGGAGTCAAAGGCGCGGGTCAGGCTGGCGCGATGGCCGCGCCACAAACCGTGATTTGCGCGATCCTTGATGCGCTGGCACCGCTTGGCGTGACACATATCGACATGCCCGCGACATCGGAACGAGTCTGGCGCGCGATCCAGGCGGCTCGCAAATGACATTCATCTCCCCTCAACAGCCCTGACCGTCGCGGAGATCGAGAAGGAAACCGGCCCATGACCCGAATTGCCGCGGAAGAATATCTCGACGCACTCGCCGCGCACGGGATCGACCATCTGTTCGTCAATCCCGGCACCGATTTCGCCCCGATCGTCGAGGCTTATGCACGCGCTGCTCGTGGCAACCGTCCGGTGCCTCGCCCCATGGTCGTGCCACATGAAAACGCCGCGGTAGGGATGGCGCACGGCTACACGATGGTCACGCGACGCGCGCAGGCCGTGATGCTGCACACCAATGTTGGCACCGCGAACTCGATCAACATGCTGATCGACGCCAGCCGCGACCGCATTCCGATGCTTCTTACGTCGGGCCGCACGCCGTTCACCGAATCGGGAGCGGAAGGATCGCGTAACGCGCACATCCATTGGGCGCAGGAAATGTACGACCAGGCGGGCATGCTGCGTGAGATGGTCAAGTGGGACTACGAAATGAAACGCGGCGATCAGGCGGGCAATGTCGTCGATCGTGCTTTGGAGATGGCCAATTCCTCGCCGCAGGGACCGGTATATCTCAGCCTGCCTCGCGAAGTACTGGGTGAAATAGTGGGACCCGCCGAAAGCAATCGGGCGCATCGAGCCCGCCCGCGAGCGCCTGAAGCCTCGTCCCGAGACATCGATCAACTCGCGGATTGGATCGCCGCCGCGCGTAACCCCCTCATCATCACGGGCATGCTGGGACGCGATCCCCAGGACAGCGTGGTGCTGGCCCGCCTGGCGGAGCGGTACGCGCTGCCGGTCATTCCCTACAACACACGCTATTTCGCCATGTCCGCCAATCACAAGATGTTCCAGGGCTCCGCGCCTGGGCCGCTGCTGAAAGATGCCGACCTCGTCATCGTCTTCGAGGCCGATGTGCCGTGGATGCCGAGTAAGGAATCGCCTCACCCGGATGCGAAAATCGTGCAAATCGGTGAGGATCCGCTGCACGCGCGCCTGCCGATGCGGGGCTTTCCGTCCGATCTGACGCTGACCGCGACGTCGCTGTCGGTTCTGGAGGCGTTGGAGACCGCGCTCGATGGCCGCGCGATGCCGCATGTCGCGGACCGTCAGGCGCGGCTGACCGCCCGCTCGGCGGGTTTGCACGCGACCTGGCGGGAGGAAGTGGAACGGGCGGGCAAGGCCAATACGATTTCGTTGCCCTGGCTGAATCATTGTCTGCGCGAGGTTGTCGATGACGACACCATCGTGATCAGCGAATATTCGTTCCGGCAGGAGTATTGCCCGATCGACACACCCGGCGGGTTCTTCGCGCTGAGCTCCGCTGGCGGGCTTGGCTGGGGATTTCCGGCGTCATTGGGCGCGAAACTGGCCTCGCCGGGTAAGCTGGTGCTGTCGGTACTTGGCGACGGCGCTTACATGTTCGCCAATCCGACGGCGTGCCACTACGTCGCGCAAATGCAAAATCTTCCGGTGCTGACGGTGATTTATAACAACGCGCTGTACGGCGCGGTGCGGCGGGCCACGCTGGACATGTACGGCCAGGGAATCGCGGCCGAGGGCGACGGACGGCTGCTCGCCGATTTGCCCGCGCCATCGTTTGAGAAAATCGTCGCCGCGCATGATGGACACGGGGAGAAGGTGGAACGTCCCGCGGACCTGCCAGCGGCGTTGCGGCGCGCGGCGGCGGCAGTGCGTGGCGGGCAACAGGCCCTGGTCAACGTGATCTGTCCTCCGTAATGAAAACCCAGGTGCTGATCGTTGGCGGCGGACCGGTCGGATCGACGCTTGCCCTGGACCTGGCCGCGCGCGGCATCGAGGTTATCGTCGCGGAACGCAATCCGCCGGGACAGATTCCTGGCGTGAAATGCAACCATGTCGCCGCTCGCACGATGGAGATTTTCCGGCGCCTCGGCATCGCCCAGGCGATTCGCGACACCGGTCTGCCGGCGGATCATCCGAACGATGTCGCCTTCCGCACGTCCGTCGCGGGGATTGAATTCGCGCGCATCATGATCCCTTGCCGCCGCGATCGTTACACCGACAAAGATGGCCCCGATGGGTGGTGGCCGACGCCGGAACCACCGCACCGGATCAATCAGATTTACCTCGATCCCTTGCTGGCCGGGTTCGCGCGAGACCATCCGCTTATCAGCTATCTGAACAATATGGAGATCGCGGGCTTTTCCCAATCCGAGGACGGCGTTGTCGCGGAGATCGCCGGGACGCATCAGCTTGTTCATGCGGAGTATCTGATCGGTTGCGATGGCCCATCGTCTCGGGTTCGTTCTCTGATTGGCGCGCGTTTGACCGGTGACGCCGTGATCGGACGCACGCAATCCACATATATTCGCGCGCCCGGTCTTGCTGCCCGGATGCAGGCGGCGCCGGCCTGGTCGACCCAGGTGATGAACCCGCGCCGTAGCGCCAACATGTTCGCGGTCGATGGGCGGGAGACGTGGGTCATCCATAATTATCTCCGCCCCGAGGAAACTGAATTTTCGGACGTGGACGCCGATGGTTGCATCCGCGCCATTCTGGGCTGCGATCATCCGTACGAGGTCATTACGAGCGAGGATTGGATCGGCCGCCGGATGCTCGCCGGCCGTTTCCGCGACCGGCGCGCTTTCATTTGCGGCGACGCGGCGCATCTGTGGGTGCCCTTCGCGGGTTACGGCATGAACGCCGGCATCGCCGATGCGATGAACCTGTCCTGGATGCTGGCGGGTGTGCTGAATGGGTGGGCCGATCCTCGCATCCTCGACGCGCATGAGGCGGAACGTTGGCCCATCACCGAACAGGTTTCGAAATTCGCCATGAGCACGTCCTTGTCGCTGGCTCGCGCGCGTGCCGAGGTGCCCGCGGACATCGAAGACAATGCCGCGACCCGTGTGGCGGTGGGCGAACTGATGCTGAAGCTGCACACACCGCAATTCTGTTGCGGAGGGTTGAATTTCGGATCGTACTACGATCGTTCGCCGATCGTTGCCCACGATGGCGAGGAACCACCGCCCTACACGATGGATCGGTTCACATCGTCAACGGTGCCGGGTTGCCGGACCCCGCATGTTTGGTTGGAAGATGGGCGATCGCTGTATGACGCGATGGGCCCGGATTTTTGTCTGCTGCGTTTCGACCGCGCCACCGATGTCAGCGGTCTGACCGAGGCCGCCGCTCTGCGCGGCCTGCCGATGCACGTGCTGGATCTCGCGCCGGTGGATGTTTACCGACAGAAGCTCGTGCTGTCCCGCCCGGACCAGCATATCGCCTGGCGGGGCAACGCGGAGCCCGGCAACCCCCTGACACTGATCGACAAAATCAGAGGTGCGGCATGACCTTTTCGCGGAATAGCGTCAGGCTTTGGGCGGTGTGTTCATAGGACATCGGACCAAGCCGGAACTGCATGATCAGGCCACCGATGCCGGCCTTACCGACCGCGGCCAATTTCTCGATCACGGTGGCGGGAGAGCCGCAAACCAGGGAATGCTCCAGCACCATGCGCGCGGGCGGCGCCGAGCCTGGCGCGGGCATCGGCACGATGGACACGCCCTGTTCCCGGTAAACGCGCTCGCGCATCGCCGTGCGGAACGTGTGCATCGCGGCAAACGCGGGCGGTGCGATGCGTTCCGCTTCGGCATCGGTTTCCGCCACGAACACGTTGCGCCACGCCCAACAGGCGTCAGAGTTATGTGCGACGGCGGCTTCGTCCTGGCCAATGGAGCGCAAAGTCTGGCGATACACCTCCATCCGGTGGGCCGTGGTTTCGTTGCTTTGTACGTTCATCATGAACGGCCGGCCCTGTTTGGCGACGTCGATCATCCCATGCTCGGTCGAGGCGGCGCGGATGACGTAGGGATGCGGCTTCGTATACGGGATCGGCCGGAAGGCAGGGAGTTTCAGATCGAAAAACTTGCCGTGGTGTTCGAAAGCCTCGCCTTTCCACGCTTCGAACATGATCGCCTCCGCCTCCTCGAAGCGTCCTTGAGCCTCGGTGTGATCGATGCCGTAACCTTGATAGTCATAGATGTTGTAAGCCGTGCCGCGGCCCAGACCGACGATCAAGCGGCCTTTCGAAAGATGATCGATCAATGAGACCTGCTCCGCCATGCGAATCGGATGGTGCAACGCCATCTGTGCCACGGCGAAACCGATCTTTGCGTGTTTGGTGGCGGTGGCCAGAGCGGCGGCGAAACTGATCGGATCGACGTAGGCGCAGATGCCGTCGAAATGATGTTCCGCCAGCCAGATGACATCGAAGCCGAGTTCGTCGGTCAGTATCGCTTCGGCCAGAGTCTCATCGATCACTCTTGCGTCGTCCTCGGGCGTGATTGCCTGCGGAAACAAAAAATTGGAAACGCGCATGATGAGATCCTTCGTCTGTCAGGAGGATGGCAGTTCGACGATTCCGCTGCCAAGCACGGACAATTCGCCATCCTGATTGCGCGCCTCCTGAGTGATTTCCACCAGATGGCGGCCATTTTCGACGAACGTCCGCGTCACCGAGCCTTTGATGAACAGGATGTCGCCCTCGGGATTGTGGCGGCGGATTTTGCTGCTGGCGCTTCGGAGAAACCCGTCGTCGCCCATCCAATTGGTCAGATGGTGCGTCAGCCATGAGCAACGTTCGGGCCCGTAGTCGTACGCGCCGGGCGCGCCGACCATCAAGGCGAACTCCGGCTCCCAATGCACGCGTTCCGGGCAATCCGGGATGTTGAAACGATTGGGAATTCCCAGACCGGGATGGGCGTGAGTTTGTTTCCAGGCCAGCTTGTTGGCGCGGATGTACAACCCGCCCCAACCTTGCGCGTAGGCGATGAAGCCGGTGACCGTCATCGGTCCCTTGACCATCGTTGGCAACTTATCGCCAACCTGGACGGAAGCCCATGAACGCACGTTCGCGCCGCGAATTTCCTCGTCGTGGTAAAGACGAAAGGCATCAGCCAGTTCCGTTTCGGTATATTTCCGGATCGGTTTGGCTTTCAGCTCGGTATACTTGGTGCCTTCTTCCCGAGCGGCGTCGCGACCGGTGCGAAAACACCAGCTATCGGCCTCGGACACCAGATCGCCGTGCTGATTGAAGAATCGGACGTGGTAAATCTGTTGCACGGCGCGGCCGGCGAAGCGGGTTTCGTGGACGATCAGATCTTTGAGCCATGCTTCGGTCGTGATCTCATCGTTGCGCATCACCGGTTTGTGCCAGGTCCAGTCCGCGCCGGCCCACATGGCGTGGACACCCGGCAGGCCGCCGACGTAGCCCGACACGATCCGGCTCGTGGCAAACAGGAAGCTTGGCGGCGCCACCAGGCCTCCCCACCGGGTCCCTGGGCCGTACAAGGGATCGCACCAGAGGGGATTATCGTCGCCGATGCCGTGTGCGTAATGGCGGATATTATCGCGCGTCGCCTCGTGACACCAGGGTTCAAGCGTATTCTCGATGCGTACGCCGACGCGGCGCCGCAGATCGTCCAGGCCTTGATCGGAGATGGCTGGAAATGTCTGACTCATGTTCTTTCCCGCAGTATTTTGCGATTGACCTTGCCAGCCGGCGTTTTCGGTAGTTCGGCGACGAATTCGATTAACCGAGGATATTCGTGTTGGCTGAGCCGGGTCCGCACCAGGTCCTGGATGGCCGCCGCGAGATCGGATCCCGGCGGTTGTTTCGTGACGACGAAGGCTTTCACCACCTGGCCGCGGGTCGCGTCGGGCACGCCGACCACGGCGGCTTCGGCGACAAGAGGATGTTTCATGATCGCATCTTCGACCTCGGCCGGCCCGATCGTCCAGCCGGCTGAAATGATGACGTCGTCGGTGCGGCCCTCGTGCCAGAAATAGCCGTCCGCGTCGGTGCGGCCGCGATCCTTGGTCGGGAACCACGCGTCATGGCGCCAGACCTTGATTTCACCCGCGTGACCGGGCGGGCACGCAGACCCGTCGGGCGCCTGGATCTGGACCTTTACGCCCGGTACCGGCTTACCCAGAGCGCCCGGTTTTGGAACGTGGTCGGCGGCGCCGGGAAAATCGGCCAGAATCACGCCGACCTCCGTCGTGCCGTACATCGCGCACAGGTTTGTGCCAAAATGCGCTTCGGCGAAGGCGAGAGTTTCGCTGTCCACCGGTTCGCCGGTGAAACTCATTTTCTCAAGCCCGTGAGGAAAGCGATCAGCGGCGCCACTGTTCTTCATCATCCGGTAATGCGTCGCGGCGGCGGACAGATTGGTGATCCGGAGGTCGCGCAGCGCTTTCAACAACCGCTCCGGATCGAAACGGCCCGACATCGTTCCGGTTTCCACGCCAAGTGCCAGCGGTGCCAGCGTGCCATGCCACAACCCGTGGCCCCAGGCGGGGGAGGACGGGCAGAAGAACCGGTCGCCAGGCCGTACGCCGGTGCCATACAACGCGGCCACCGTGACGACGACCACGGCGCGGTGCGTGTGTTTCACCGCCTCGGGCAAATCGCGAGTCGTGCCGGAAGTGTATTGAAACAATGCCATCGCCGAGGCAGCGGTATCGGCTTTGAAATCGGCGCCGAACGCTGTCAGGTCTCGCATGAACGCGTCATCGGGCACGATTGTTCGCGTCGCGGGCAATGTGCCGATTTCGGCGGCCTTCGCCGCTGTGGTCAGGAGCAGGACCGGTTGGCAATCATCGACGCGCATCCGCACGCCGTCGGGGCCAAACAGGGTAAATAACGGCACCGCGACCGCACCGTGTTTCATCGTGCCGAACAGGGCCGCGTAAAACGGTAAGGACGGCTCCAGCATGATTGCCACGCGGTCGCCCGGTCTGACCCCCGCGGCGTTCAACCAATGCGCGAAGCGCGACGCCCAAATGGACAGCGCGGCAAATGTGAGAGTTTCGCCGGAGCCATCGGCGAACGCGAGGCGAATGGCGATGCGGGATGGGTCCGTGGCCCATCGGTCGATGCACTCATGGGTGATGTTCAGCCGATCCCGATCGCCGTCGAACAAATCCCACAATGCCGCGCCACTGAAATGGCGCGACGCGTCGGCGTGGGTCGTATAATCGGTCAGCAGGCTCATGGGTTCAGGACTGCGGGACGGTCCGCCGGTTGTCAAGGAACGCCAAATCCTTTGTATTGTCGAGAAATCCCAGTCCCCGGAGCCCCAGGACCATGAGCTACGCACCGAAGCGGTTCGATTTTTCCCTGCCCGCGCGGATCAATCTCTATTCCGATACCCAATCGAAACCGACGGCCGGCATGAAGGACGCCATGTTGCGGGCGGAGGTCGGCGACGAGCAGGGCGGGTCCGATCCCTCAGTCTGGGAATTGTGCGATCGCGTCGCGGCGCTGCTTGGCAAGGAAGCGGCGATGTTCCTGCCAAGCGGCACGATGTGCAATCAGGTCGCGATCGCCACACATTGCCGGCCCGGGGACGAAATCCTCGCGCACGAGGACGCGCATATCCAATCCAGCGAGGGCGGCGCGCCCGGCGCAATCACCGGTGTGATGGTCAGGGGCCTGTCCGGCCCGCGGGGTCAGTTTTCCGCCGAGACGCTGGAGGACGCGATCCGGCCGGTCTCCCGCTATTCCCCACCGCAAAAGCTGGTCGAGGTGGAGCAGACCGCGAACAAGGGGGGCGGCGCGTGCTGGTCGGTCGCCGGTCTCAACGCGGTGGCGGAGGTCGCGCATCGCCACGGCATGGCGGTGCATATGGATGGGGCGCGGCTGATGAACGCGGCGGTGGCTCTGGGCGTGCCGGCGTCGGACATCGCGGAGAACTGCGATACGGTCTGGCTGGATTTCACCAAAGGTCTGGGGGCGCCTCTGGGGGCCGTGCTGGCGGGTTCGACGGAGTTCATTGGAGAGGCGTGGCGTTGGAAGCAGCGGCTCGGCGGGTCGATGCGGCAGGGCGGGATGAACGCGGCGGCGTGCACCTACGCGTTGACGAATCATGTGGATTTGTTGGCCCAGGACCATGCGAACGCGGCGGCGCTGGCGCGGGGGATGGCGCAAATCCAGGGGATCACGGTCGAAACGCCGGAAACCAATCTGGTATTTTTCGATACCAAGGGTACCGGCATGACCGCGGCGGCGTTCGCGGGCAAGCTGCGTCAGGCCGGGGTGATGGTTTCGGTGTCGGATACCTGGCGCGGGCGGGCGTGTTTGCACCTGGACGTCACGGCCGCGATGGTCGATGAGGCCGTAACGATCATGCGGGGCGTCGTCTGACCCCAAAGCTGCTTCGTCGCCAACGCTGCCCCGCGCGCCAATGTCTCCAGTTTGGCCCAGGCGATATCCGGGTGAATCCGGCCGCCAGGCCCGCGATCGGTGGAGGCGATGACGTTCTCCCGGCCAACTAAGGCGACGCCCAAAGATAAACGCTTCGATCGGGCACCTGCCTCTCCACGTCATGGTTCGGCTCGACCGGACCATCGGTCGCGGTACGGTGCCGCTTCGGATGGTCCGGTCGAGCCGAACCATGACGTGGGGGGCGCGTACCGCAACGAAACGGTTATCTTTGGGCGTCGCCTAAGGTTGGCGAACCGCGTGATCCGATCGGCTACGAGTTCCTCGTGTTCCACGACATTGGTCGCGTGGCTGACGATGCCCGGAATGAGGATTTTACCGTCCGGCAATTTGACGTCGCGCCAGACGCGCCATTCATGTTCGTGGCGGACATTCGCCGCCTCAAACGAATAAGCCTGCACGTCGATCGCGAGCATGGCATCGACGACGTCTCGCATGGGGATGCCGGTCATGTGCGGGCCATGCCAGCTACCCCAGCACAAATGGAAACGAATGCGGTCTCGCGGCAGGCCCTTGATCGCGTGATTCAACGCCTCCACCCGGATCATGGTGAATTTCCGGTAGGCTTCGACCGACGGTTCGGGGTTCACCATGTCCCAGTTCCCGGCGATGGAGGGATCGTCGAGTTGCAAGATCGGGCCGGCGTCGACGATGACTTTGTATTCCTCGCGCATGGCATCGGCGCAGGCGAAGACGAACTCCTCCCCGGTTTTGTAAAACTCGTTGCCGATACGTGAAGCGCTGCCTGGCGCGACCGAGGTCAGGAAGCCTTCGTCAATTCCGGCGGCGGCGAGACCGGCTTTGAAATGGATGATATCCGCGGCGATCGCGTCCCGGCCGGTATAGGTGATTTTATCGACGCACACCGGGTGTTTCATGCCTGGTCCACCACGATTGGTGGATACGCCAGAGTCCGGATCGGCGTAGGCGGAGGCGAACAAGGTCCGGCCGCCGAAACTGGTCAGCGTGACGTGCTCGTGGGACGATCGTTCCGGCGCGATCCGGTACAGATCCGTTCCCGGTTTCAGGCCGCCCAAACGCTGGAACGAATAACTCCACCATGCCCCGTAGTTGATGCGCTGGCCCATTTCCTTGCCAAATTCGCCGTCGCCGGGAATGCCGATGCCCGCCTGTTGTTGCCGGCGCACGACCTCGGCGACGCTATCGGCGAGATCGGCCTCTCAGGCGGCGGGATCGATGCTTTCGCCGGCCTGACGGCGGGCGGCGAGATCGATCAAGCCGTCCGGCCGAGGCAGACTCCGACGTGGGTCGTCTGAATCCGCGTGTCGCTGTTTTTCATCGATCCCCTCCCGATCACAAAAGAACGCAATGGTCCTCGGCGAAAGACACCGTGATGGCACTGCCTTCATCCAGCAACTCCGTCGGCGGACGGCGCACGATCAACTGACCGTCGGGCCAATCGATCACGTATTGAATGAAATCGCCATGGAACATGCGGCGGTGAATCGTTCCGGGAATTGCGTTCACGGCGTCCGGCCTCAGGTGAATATAGGACGACCGCAACGCCAGAGTCGTGCCGTCCCGCTTCCCCGCGGCGGTCCGGATCAGCGAACCCGCTTTGGTTTCGAACACCATGGTACCGTCGGCGTTGACGCCTTTCACCGCGCCCTCGATCATGTTCGCGGAGCCAACGAAATCGGCGACGAAACGGCTGATGGGCCGGTTGTAGATCGCCTCGGGTGAGCCGATCTGCTCGATCTTGCCAGCATTCATGACGATCACGCGGTCGGAGATCGCCAGCGCTTCCTCCTGATCGTGGGTCACGTAAAGCGAGGTGATATCCAGGCGCCGTTGCAGTTCGCGCAGTTCGACCCGCATTTCCGCGCGCAGTTTGGCGTCGAGGTTCGACAATGGCTCGTCGAACAGAACGACCGTCGGGGAAAAGGCGATGGCGCGGGCGACCGCGACGCGTTGCTGTTGGCCGCCTGACAGGTTCGACGACGGCCGGTTCGCGTAGGCTCCCATTTGCACCATGTCCAACACGCGAGCGACGTTTTTCGAGATTTCCGCTTTCGAGATTTTGCGTACGCGTAACCCATAAGCGACGTTTTCATACACCGTCATGTGCGGCCAAATGGCGTAGGACTGGAACACCATCGACACGCCGCGTTTTTCCGCCGGGATTTTTGGCCCGCGGCCACTGGCCCAGACCGTTTCGCCATTCAGCCGGATGGTGCCGGTGTACGGATTCTCCAATCCGGCGATGGCGCGCAACGTGGTCGTTTTGCCGCATCCGGATGGACCGAGCAGCGTGACCAGTTCACCGGGCGCGATGGCGAAATCGATGCCGTCGACGGCGGTCGTTTCGCCATAACGGACGACAAGCTCGAAAACCTCGATGCGGGGGGTGGTGTTCATTGTGTCGTTCCCGTTACCTTCCGCGCGACGCGGAACATGATCGCCACCGCGATGAACACCATCACCGTTTGCAGTAATGCCATCGCCGCGGACAGTTCCGAACTGGCGGTCAACCAGGAGTTGACGATCGATGGGGCAATGACCTTGGAGTGCGGCCCCATCAGGAAGACCGATACGCCGAGTTCTCGAACCGAGGCGATGAAAATCAGCAGCCAGGCCGCGACGAGGCCGGGCCGCAACAATGGAAGGGTCACGGTGCGCATCTGTTGTGCCCAGGACGCGCCGCAAACCCGGGCGCATTCCTCCAGGCTCTTATCGATCTGCAGCACGACGCCCGCGATCGTGCGCAAGCCCAATGGCAGGAACACGGTGAAATACGCGATCCCGAGCAGCCATAGCGTGCCATAAATCGGAATGGGAATGTTGATCCAGGCCCACAGCAGGCCAAGCCCGAAGACCAGCCGCGGCACGGCGGCCGGGATCATCACGACATATTCCATCAACACCCGGCCGGGCATCGTGGATCGATAAATGATCCAGGCCAGGATACCGATGACCGGCACGCCCAGCGTGGCCACCGAAACTCCCAGTATCATGCTGTTCGCGAACGCCGGACCCAACGATCCCATGGCGTATGCCATTTCGTAGTTGGCGAAAGTAAACTGCATTTGCGGTATGATAACAGTGGCGAACCTTTCAAATGACGTGAGCGTCAGCGCGGCCAGCGGCAGGACCACCGCGACGGCGATGTACCCCCAGGCGATTCCCATCAACGGATATCGCATCAGGCCCACATCCATCGGCCTGGGGCGAAATGCCTTACCGGTAATGGTGGCGTAACTGCCGTGGCGCATGATCACTCGCGCGATGCCAAGCGTGATCAACATCGCGCCGAACAACGACAGTCCCATCGCGGCGGCGTGGCCGTAATCCGGTGGATACGACAGGGCCGATTCCCAGATCGCGGTTGTCACGACATAAAATCGGCCGGGAATACCGAGGACAAAGGCCGCGGCGAAAGATCCGAGCATTTCGGCGAAGACGAAGATCGTGGCGCTGAGGACGCCGGGCGCGACCATCGGCAACGTGATCCGCATCGTCGTGCGTAGTTTACTTGCGCCCAGTACGCGGGAGCTTTCCTCCAATGACGGGTCCATGGACTTCATGGAGGCGGAGATCATGACGAAGGCGACCGTGCCCTCGAACAGCGCCATGACCCAGGCGATGCCTTGCGGCGAGTAGATATTGAAAAAGTCGCTGGTGAAACCAAGGGAGCGCCAAGCCTGATTGCCAAGCCCGGTCTTTGGTCCCAGCAAGACGCCCCAGGCGAGGGCGCCGATCAGCGGGGTCATGTAGTAGGGCAGTTCCATCAGCCGTTCCAGCCGCTCCCGGCCCGGGATTTCAGTCCGGGTCAGGATCCAGGCCTGCACGAAGCCGAAGACCACGGCCAGCACCGTGGCGATCGTGGCGACCAGCAGGGTGTTGCCGATAATCCGCGGTTCCTCGAACAATCGGATGTAATTGCCGGCGCCCCATTCCTCGGGCGGGAAAATCTGCGGATCGCCGATGTTAAAGGACGAGGTGATCAGGAAGGCGATCGGGTACAGCACCAGCGCCCCGACGATGAGCACCAGGATCGGAACGATCCAGCCGCGAAGATCGAATGACCGCATGAATGTCAGGCCGCGCGGGTCAGTTTGCGGACGCGATGATTTTCGCTGTCGCCAACATAAACCGCGCCGTCCGGTCCGACGACGGCCCCGTGCGGTCGGGCGAGGCCGGCTTGTTCCGCCGGTCCGCCGTCGCCCGCGGGTCCGGCGGTGCCGTTGCCCGCGATGGTGCGGACGATCCTGGTCGCGGCCTCGATCAGACGGATCGCGTGGTTCTCGGTGTCGACGACGAAGATGTCGCCATTCGGAGCGACCGCCATTTCCTTCGGCGCGTTGAACACCGCCTCACGCGCGTCACCGCCGTCGCCGGCATAGCCGCGATCGCCGGTTCCGGCGATGGTGTAGATAATCCCGTCCTCGATCTGTCGGATGCAGCTGCCCTGGCGTTCCATCACGTACAACGAGCCATCCGGCGCGAACGCCACGGCGCGGGCACCGAAAATGCCCGCTTTGCTCGCCGGCCCGCCGTCGCCGTCATGGCGGGCCTCGCCGGTGCCCGCGAAGGTGGAAATCAGGCCGGTGCGCAAATCGACGACGCGGACACGGTGATCGGCGACATCGGCGATGAACAGGCGCTGCTGCTCAGGATCCAGCGCCAGGCCGTTTGGCTCGCCAAGGCCCGCGACAGCAGCTGGGCCGCCATCGCCGCTGTATTTGCCCGACCCATCGCCCGCGAGGGTGGAGATCGTCCCGTCCGCCGCGATCCTCCGAACCCGCCGGTTCAGCCGGTCGGCGGTGAATATATTTTTGTTTTTGTCCACGACCACGCCATACGGCTCGTTCAGCTTTGCCAATGCCGCGGGGCCGCCGTCGCCTTCGAACCCACGTTCGCCAGTGCCCGCGATCGTAACGATGATCCCCGTCCGCGTGTCGATCTTGCAAATTCGATGATTGAACGTATCGGAAAATATCAGGTTCCCATCGCCATCGAACGCCAGATCGAACGGGTTGTTCAGCAACGCCTCAGTCGCTGGGCCGCCATCGCCCGTCATTCCCCGCGTGCCGGTGCCCGCGGTGGTGCCGATCGTCCAGCCGGAATTGTTTGTCATCGCCCGAGTGTCTCCCTCACGGGCGCATCCATGGTTGTCGGACGCGCCCTGTCAAGCGTAAGCTTCCCGCCAGAAACGATATTCCGGAGAATGTGACGATGGACAACCAGACCGATCTTGGGCGCGATCGTGGTGCGGCGAAGGCTCTTTACGACAAACTGGAAGACCGCTGCGTGATGCGCGACCAGGTGGGCGCGAGCGACGTCTACTACGACCTGATCCGCGCGGGCCGTCCGCTGCCGGAAATCATCGCCGAGGGCGTGCGCATCCACGCGCCCTTCACCCATGTGCCGTATCACGAGCGGATCGACGACGGCTACCCGAATTTCGTCAACAACGACCATTGCCTGCTCAGCGCCCGCGCGACGATCAATTTGAACAAGATGGTCCCCGAGAAATTCGCGATGCTGCCGATGGCGCAAACCATCTGGTACATCCCGACCGGCCTCGATATCTGGAACCAGAAGATCAACAAGGCGCCCGGCCATTACACCCGCCATCGCGGCAATCTGGGTGAGGTCACGGCGCCGCCCGCCCCGGTGGTCTACTGGGAAGACCAGGAGCCCACGAAACTCGACGGCCCGCTGAAGGAGCGGCTCAACCACTGGATGACCCAGGTGCATCGCGGCAACGTGATCGATGCTTATAAAGTTTTCCTGGGTTTGATGGAAAACGGCGCGGAGCGGAAGGACGTCCTGGCGGAAATGTGCTGCGCCGGGTTGATGGATGTGCAGGATCGGATTTTCAACAACCGGTCCTATACGACCGGCCACAAAGCCTACCGCGCGCGGGCGACGGTTGAGATCGGCAACTTGCTTGGCTGGGAAAATGCCCATGATGTCGTCTATGCGGGCGCGTTGGATATCGCGGTTGGGCCGCGCTGGTATTCCACGTACGAAATGGCTTGCAACTACGTCAAAATGAACATCGAGGGGGAGGCGCTGCACGCGGTCCCCTACGGTGGCGTCTGCGAGGCCGAAGTCGCGATGCTCCGGCAAACCGGCCCGGTCACCAAGGAAGAGTGCCGGCACCTGGTCGATACCGTACTGCTCAACACCGAAATCGCGGTGCTGGAGGAGGTGACGGCGCTGTTGAAGGCCGGCAAGAACCCCAGGCGTATTCTGGATGCGTTGCAACTGGCGGTGGGCCAGACCGTACTGCGAACGCACACGCCCGAAAACTTCAACATGCCGCATCATTGTTACGAGTACCACAACACGCTGGCGTGGTTCTGGGACAATTTCAATCATCCGCGGCGGCTGCGGCTGCTTTACGTCGCCGCCAGCTTCGCCAGCCGCGTCGCCGGCAACCAGATCGCTCTGGGCGATGTGCATCCCGAGAATTTCCCGACCGCGAATGCGGGCGGCCTGTCGCAGGCGCAGGTGCTGGACCGGGTGGACGCGGCGATCTGCGCGTTGAACGGGCCCGACAGCGTGGGCTGGACGCAGGCCTATTGCGACGGCTTCTCCGACCGCGGGCCGCTCGTCTCCCGCATCGCGCTGGCGGCGGCTAAGCTTGGCAACGATCCGCACAACCAGGAAATCGCTCAGTGCATGCTGATGGATTATGGCACCAATCAATTGCCGGATCGGGACCGGTTGCTGGTGGCCGCCGCCTATCACACCGCGATGCACCGCAAATACGGCGATCCGCTGGAGCCAGCGAAGCGCTTCGCCAAAGCCTTCGACATGCCGGAGCTGGCCGCCTGATGAGCCTGTCCATCAATCCCATCGATCCGGTCTCTCGCCCGTTCTTCGCGGGCGAGGCGTCCGGCATCGACATCACGCGTCCGCTCAACCGGGAGGAGGCGGCCGCGATCGAGGCCGGAATGGACCAGTACGGCGTGCTGGTCTTCCACGATCAACGGTTCGACGATAACGCCCAGATGGCGTTCAGCCGGAGTTTCGGGGATCTGGAACTCGCGACCGGCGACCTCAATTTCCATAAGGGACGCCGGCTGGAGTCGGCGCATATGAACGACATCTCCAACCTGGACCTCGACAACCAGGTGCTGGCCCGGGATTCCCGCCGCCGTCTGTTCAGTCTTGGCAACCGGATGTGGCACTCGGACAGTTCGTTCAAGGAAGTGCCGGCGAAGTTTTCGTTGCTGTCCGCGCGAATCATTCCCTCGGCGGGTGGTAACACCGAGTTCGCCGACATGCGTGCCGCCTATGAGTCGCTGGAGGACGAACTGAAAGCCGAGTGCGAAGACCTGGTCTGCGAGCACAGCCAGCTTTATTCGCGGGCCGTGCTTGGTTTCACCGACTTTACAGATGATGACAGGGAGAGATTCAAACCGGTCCAACAACGGTTGGTCCGGCGGCATCCGTCGACGGGGCGCAAATCGCTGTATCTCGCGTCCCACGCGGGTGCGATCCTCGGTTGGCCGGTGCCGGAGGCGCGGCAATTCCTGCGCGATCTGGTGGAGCACGCGACGCAGCGAAAGTTCGTTTATTCGCACGCGTGGAAGCAGTTCGATCTGGTGATGTGGGACAATCGCGCGACGATGCACCGGGCTCGGCCGTTTCCCTCGATGGAGGTGCGCGACATGCACCGGACGACGGTGGCGTGCGAACGATCGACGATGGCGGAGGCGGCCTGACGAGGTTCCATGGCGGATATCCAGGAGGCCAGTCTTTACGATCGCGATTTTTGCGAATGGGCCAATGGCCAGGCGCGGGCCGTGCGTGTCCTGCGCGATGCGACTTCTGGGCAGGGTAACCTCCCTGGCGCGCTTGAGAACCTGGACTGGGAACACCTGATCGAGGAGCTGGAAGATTTGGCTGGGCGGCATCGCTCAGAGCTACGCTGTCGTATCGCCACGATTGCCGAGTATTTGGTAAAGTTGGAACTCAGCCAGGAAGCGGGACCCCGGCCCGGGTGGCGGGAAACTGTCCGGCGATTCCGCTTGGAAATCGACCTCTTGCTTGTCCAAAGTCCATCCCTGCGGAGGGAAGTGCCGGGAATCCCGGAGATGGCCCTCATGGCCAAAGTGGCGAAAAATGCGGTTGAGACTCTGGCCGACCTTGGAGAGGTTCCCGCGCGGACAACCGCCCCAACCTACACGGAAGTCCAGATACTTGAGGACTGGTGGCCCGCCCAAGGAGGAAACGGCGCATGATCAAATCGCTCGGGTTACTGACCCGCAAACCGCATCTGACTCACGAACAATTCGTGGATCATTGGTTGAACATACACGGCCCGCTGGCGCACGCGGTGCCGGGCGTGCGGCGTTACGTGCAGTCGCACATCGTTGGCACGCGCACCCGTCCCGACATCCCCGAAACCCAGGTCGAGATCGATGGCATCGCGGAAATGTGGTTCGACACCGCGGCAGATCAGCAGCGCGCCGCCGCCTCGCCGGAAATGAAAATCCTGACGGACGACGGCGCGCTGTTCATTGGTCAGATCAAAAGTTTCGTCATCGACGAAAAGCAGATCATTCCGCCGCCGCCGACGCCTCGCTGACGGCCTGATACGGCAGGCGTTTGATCTTCGCCATGTTCATGCCCTCGATCCGCAGCAGCCGTGTGGCGCTTTTGCGTTCCGGGGAGTGCAGGACGCCGGTGTCGTACAGATAGGCGTCGCCCACCTTCATCACGTAGTTGTGGTTGAACTTCGCCTTGCCGGGGGTCGACTCGGTCGGCCGCGCCACGCAGTCCCAGGCCGTCATGATCGTCTCGCCCGCAGCCTGGCCGTAGATGGCCCAGGAGGGACCGTGATCGTGGGGGTTGGAGCCTTTGGCGCCGGTGTAGCCATGGGCGAGGACGGTGAAGCCAAGTTCGGCGTCTTCGTACAGGATATGCCGCTCGGGCGTGCTGTCCGGAATATAGGTGGCGATGAAATCGGGATCGTTCAGAGCGTGTCTCACCAGGTCGCGGACCTTTTCCCGGCCCGGGGTGCCTGGCTGGGACGTCAGCGCGGCGCGGCAATCGGCGACGAAGGTGTCAAGTTTACTGGCCATTTCTCCGTTCTCCTGTTCAGCGGCGGTAGGGGTAGCATTGGGCGCGGTCCAGCGTGAGGCCAAAGTGGTCGGCCAATGCTTCGATCGCGGGGGCGTGGTCGGCATAAGGATCGGCGTTCGCGGGCCCGACGATGATAGAGGCCCCGCCGGATTTGGCGCCGGGCGGTAGCATCGCGGTCACGAGGCCCTTGCCATCCTGGTTGCGCAGGGTCAGGAACAGCGGCATTGAGCGCCTGATATGCGCTTCCTTGCCGATGTCCTGTTCGAAGTAGACGCTGCTCATCGGACGGAAGCTCTCGGTGGCCCGTTCGCGTTCCCGGCGGTAGTGTTTTTCGACCGCGTGCCGCATTTCCTCGGATTCGGCGACGGCCTCGGCTTCCGTCATAAGGCGGAACCACGTTTCATCGTTCGGTGCATCGCAAACATATTCCATGCGGGCTCCGTTCTGGCGATCCATGCTTGGACTGATTTCCGGCGCGAGTTTAGGATGGAAACGAGGAAAGACGCAACGGAGTGGGGAAATTGGCCGGAAACGCCAGAGAAACAGGCATGGAAACATACGATTATGTGATCGTTGGAAGCGGCGCGGCGGGCTCCGTTCTGTGCCGCCGCCTGACCGAGGATCCGGGCGTCACGGTCTGCGTCCTGGAATGCGGCCCGCCCGACCGGCACCCCTACATCCATATTCCCGCCGGTTTCATCAAGATGCTGTTCAACCCCTCTTACACCTGGCAGTTCCAGACCGAGCCAGGGGAGGGCATCAATGGCCGCCGCATCCCGACGACGCAGGGGCGGACTCTGGGCGGGTCCAGTTCGATCAACGGCATGATCTATAACCGCGGCCAGCGGGCGGACTTCGATCATTGGGCTCAACGCGGCAATCGCGGCTGGGGATACGTCGATATCCTGCCTTATTTCAAGCGAGGGGAAAATCGCATTGGCGCGGGCGACGATCGCATCCACGGGCGTCAGGGCAGTCTGCCGGTCACTGACATGGACTGGTTCCATCCAATTTGCGACGCCTTCATGGACGGTGCCGGGGAGCTGGGGATTCCCCGTTGCGAGGATTACAACTCCGGCGATAACCAGGCGGGCGTTGGATATTTTCAACGGCTGATCGATGGTGGTTACCGGCGTTCGGCGGCGCGCGTGTTTCTGCATCCGGCGCGGACCTCCGGCCAGTTGGATGTGCGGACCGCCGCGCGCGCGTCGCAAATCCTGTTTGAGGGCACGCGTGCGAAAGGCGTGCGTTACGTCGATGACCGGGATCGGATAACGGTCCGGGACGTGTTCGCGCGCAAGGAAGTGATCGTCTCGTCGGGTACCGCCAATACCGCGAAACTGCTGCAAATCTCCGGCGTCGGGCCCGCGTCCCTGCTGGGCGATCTCGGCGTGAAGGTAATCGCCGATCTGCCCGTCGGGGAGAATTTCCGCGATCATTACACGGCTCGCCTCGTCGCGCGGGTGAAAAACGTCCGGACCATCAACGAGATGGCGAGCGGTTTCGGCCTCGCCGGACAAATCGCGCGATGGATCCTTGGACGGCCATCTATTCTGGCGGTCAGTCCCTCGCTGGTGCACTGGTTCTGGAATTCCGAGGACGGGTCGCGCCAGCCCGATCTGCAAGGCGTGTTCACGCCCGCGAGTTACAAGCAAGGTTTCGTGGGAATGCTGGACAACTACCCCGGAATGACGGCCGGCGTGTGGCAGCACCGGCCCGAAAGCATCGGTTACGTCCGCGCCCGTTCCACCGATCCGTTCGAGGATCCGGCGATCCAACCGAATTATTTGACGGACCCGATGGACCGGCGGGTGATGCTCAACGGCATGAAACTGGCGCGGAAACTGCTTCATACCCAGGCATTGGCGCCGTATTTCGATTGTGACGAGCTGCCCGGGCCTGGCGTTCAGAGCGACGACGAGTGGCTGGATTTCGCGCGCCAATACGGGTCGACCTGTTATCATCTGATCGGTACCGCGCGGATGGGACCGGCGAGCGACAAGACCTCGGTCGTCGGCGACCAGTTGCTGGTCCATGGTCTGCAAGGGCTCCGCGTGGTGGATGCGTCTGTCATGCCGAACATGCCCTCGGCGAATACGTACAGTTCGACGATGATGATCGCCGAGAAGGCGTCTGACATGATCCGGGGGCGGGAGCCGCTGGCACCAGTGGAGGGGATCGCGGCATGAACCAATATGAACGGGCTCTGGCCTTCCGCGCGTTGCATGACGCGCCAGAGGCGTTCGTGATCGCCAATGCCTGGGATGCCGGGTCGGCGAAGCTGCTTGCCGCGCTTGGCTTCAAGGCCCTGGCGACGTCCTCCGGCGCGCACGCGGGCGTGATGGGCCGGACCGACGGCCATGTCACCCGGGAGGAAGCCTGCCAGCATGCGGGCGCGATCGCGGAGGCGACCAGCCTTCCGGTGTCCGCCGATATGGAAAAGGGCTTCGGCGATACGACCCACGACGCGGAGCTGACCATCGCGTTGGCCGCGTCGGTGGGCCTCGTTGGCGCCTCGATCGAGGACGCGACCGGCGATCCGTCGCATCCGCTGCTCGATCCGGTACTCGCGGCGGAGCGGATCGCGGCCGCGGCGCGGGTGGCCCATGGTTTCGGGTTCCCGTTCATGCTGACGGCGCGGACGGAGAATTATCTGCGCGGCAATCCCGACCTGAACGACACCATCCGCCGGTTGCAGGCGTTCGAGGCGGCAGGCGCGGATGTGCTGATGGCGCCCGGCCTGCCGGATCTGGACGCGGTGCGGGCGGTTTGCGCCGCCGTGACGAAGCCGGTGAATTTCATGGCGGGGATCAAGGGGAAATCGTTCACGGTGGCGGAGTTGGCAGCGGCGGGCGTGAAACGCATCAGCCTGGCGACGTCGCTGTATCGCGCGGCGATGACGGGCGTGCTGGCGGCGGCGACCGAGGTGCGTGACCACGGCACGTTCGGTTATCTTGACGGCACCTTACCCACACCGGACTGGAACCGGTTCATGACGGGGTGAATCCGCCCGCCGCGGTTGCTTTGTTCTCGCCTGAAAGGTTCTCCATGTCCGACACGCCGCCCGACCACCTTTGCAATAATCCCGCCAGCCCGTTCCACGACGAAGCCGCTTTGGCGCGCGGCATCGGGATCCGGTTCAAAGGCGTCGAACGCACGACCGTCGAGGAATATTGCATCAGCGAGGGCTGGGTCCGCATGGCCATCGGCAAGACGGTCGACCGCAAGGGGCATCCGCTGACGATGAAATTGAACGGCCCGGTCGAGGCGTGGTTCCGTGACACGGGCGGGTAGCTTGCTTACGGAATATCAATCGCGGCTCGCCATCCGCGGATGACTGGCCGAAGCTCGGAAAGAAAGTGTGCCAGCGACGGGTCGCTCCGCGCGGAGCGGTCGAGATCCATTGCGTTCACAATATCCTCGGCGTATTCGATGCCACCCAGGGCTGGGGAGATGCCGGTCTGACGGATAGCGTCCCTCAGGAGCTTCTTATACCGGTCCCGCTCACATTTTTGGTCTGGCGCCTGACATCCGACATCAAGCACGGCTTTGAACGCCGAAGGGTCTATTAACAGCCATCTTTCTATATGTGGATCGGGAACCGCGCATACGACCCGGAGACCGGGAATACGATCTGTCAGATTCGTGATATCGTTCCTCCGTTTAATGTAGCCCTCGCAATTTCCATCCGTGGCGACAACAATCAGGTCGGGAAAGCGGCCTCGATCACGCTGAATGTCCCGCAACAGCAATCTGAGCTCCTTGATGACCGCCCCATGACCGCGCGTCGCGTTTCGCCAGACCTGAGTAAATGGGACGCCCTCTTCGTCAAAAAGACGATTCAGGATTGTGGAGATGATTTTCTTATGGCTCGAGTCCTCACCGAAACAGACGATTTCAATCATTGAAATCTCCACGCCGCATGCGCTCTGAAAAGGTGAGTTCATCCATATCTTTCAATGCATCGTCGATAACTCGCTCGTTGAACAGAGGGCCAGGAATGGCCTGTTCCAACGGCGATATGTCAGTCGCGCCATTGACCCGCTTACAGACAAACAGACTTTCTCCCCGAATAAGGTCAGGTAGCATGGGAGAGTGAGTTGTAACGATATATTGCGTGTCCCCGTCAGCGGCGCGATTTCGCAGCAATTCCGCGACTGTTTCGATACGCGTTGGGTGAATGCCATTTTCCGGTTCTTCGAAGCCAACCAACGAAGGTTGTTCGCCCGCGCCGCCCAGAGCGAGGAGCCCGAGAATGCGCAATGTTCCTTCCGACAGTAAACGTGCCGGGATGGCGGTGCCATTCTCTATCATCGTCAGCTCGATTTCACCCAGGTCGTTCACTTCCACGCCGATGCCCTCGGCCTGAGGTAAAATCACTCGCAACGATCGTTGAAAGTTTTCAAACTGCTTTGGACTAAGGGCTTTCAACGTGTTGAGATAGGAGGCCAGTTCCTCCCCCATTTGCCCGATATGTCTGACTTCCTTGACGGCATTGGAGGACCGCATCCGCTCGCGTGGTTCAAAATAAAAGAAGAGCCAGCTTGCGAATTCCTGTCGGGCGGCGACGAGGTGGGGGTAATGCGGCGGGTAATGCGGTAGCGATAGGATGCTATGGTCAAGCAGCCGGTCATGGTAAATCGGGTGTCCCTGCCCCTCAAGCCGCATCCTCAGGCGATCTCCTTCGCCGTATAGAAATGGGACGCGGCTTTTGGTAGGTTCGCCATTCTTGCTCAGCGCGGCCAGGTATTCGTCGGCGACGCGTAGAAAGCCAGTACGTGGCAGCATCTCGACAACGATTTTGTAACGTAAATATTTCTCCCGGACTGCCTTTTTCACCTCCTCCCCGGCCTCTGGGCCGTTCGGATTCGTTCGGCGCATGTCCCTGATCTGGCGGTCGACCGCATCGATTACCTGCTGGGACAACTGGATATCCGCTTCGATGGAAAACCTAAGAGTTTGAGACGAGAGCGATTCTCGCACTCCGCCTGGCCCAAAGGTGAACGACTCCAGCGGCTTGCCGCGGTATGGCGGCTCGAACGCTTCCTTCAGTGTGCGAGACGTGGTCAACTTTGACAGTAATTGCAGGCAATCCAGAAAGTTGCTCTTGCCAGCGGCGTTGGGTCCCATTAACAGGGCAAGCGCGGGCAGCCGGACCTCGACGTCCTGTAGCGATTTATAGCCCTTGATGCGGATCCGGGTCAGCATAGGCAGTCTTCCTCATTGGCCCGAGGAGCGCCCATGATGCGCGCCGCTCCTGACCGTGATATCAATCGCGCCAGGCGGCGGTGGCTGCAAGACCCGTGCGCTTGCCCAGGAGATCGATACCCATGCGAGAGGCTTCCCCTGCGGCCCCCCAGGCTTTGCCGCCAGACCGCCTGTATCGCCGCACCGACCCCGCCGCTTTGGACTTCGCGACCACCGAGGAAATGGCGCAGTTGCCAGGCCTGATCCATCAGCCCCGCGCGCGGGAGGCGATCGGGTTCGGCACCTGCATCGGCCAGCCAGGTTTCAACATTTTCGCCGTGGGCGACACCGCCGGCCGGGTGCGGGAGGCAATTCGCCTCATGCTCGACGAAGCCGCGCTCAGTCAGCGAGGCCCGCCGGATTGGGTGTACGTTTATAACTTCGCCGATCCGCAGCGGCCGCGGGCGTTGTCGCTGCCGGCGGGCCGGGCGCCGGGGTTCCAGAAGGCGGTTCACGACCTGATCGCGGAGTTGAAAGCCGCGCTACCGGCGGTGTTCGAAAGTGAGGACTATCAGAAACAGCGCGGCGCCATGGAGCAGGCGATTCAGGCCAAAGGGCAGGCCGCGTTCGCCGCCCTGAATGAAAAAGCTCAGGCGAAGAATATCGCGATTTTGCGGACGCCGGCCGGATTCACGCTGGCGCCGATGCGCGATGGTAAGATCGTTCCGCCGGCAGATTTCAACGCCTGGCCAAGGGACGAGCAACTCGCGATCCAGCAAGCGATCGAATCGCTGGAAAAAGATCTGGAAGACACGTTGCGCGGCATGCCGCGGCTGGAAAAGGAAACCCGTGACGCCGTGCAGGCGCTGGAGCGGGAGACGGCGCGTCTGGCGATGGAGCATCCGGTCGAACAGGCCAAGGCGGACTTCGCCGATCTGCCGGAGATCCTCGCGCATCTCGAGACACTCACCGCTGACCTTCTGCAAAACGTCCATTTGTTTACCGCGCGGCAGGAAGCCGCGGCCGATCCCGTGCTGGCCATGCGTCTGGACGGCGCGTTGGAAAAGTTCGAGATCAATGTTCTGATCTCCCAGTCCGACCACGGCTTGGATGCGCCGGTCGTGGAGGAGTTGAACCCGACCCTCGCCAATCTCGTTGGCCGCATCGAATACATGCAGATGCAGGGTGCGTTGGTCACCAATTTCCGGCAAATCAAGGCGGGCGCCCTGCATCGCGCGAATGGCGGCACTTTGCTCCTCGATGTCCGGGCCCTTTTGTCCGAGCCCTACTCCTGGGCCGCCCTGAAACGCGCGCTGACGCGGCGGGAAATCGTCATCGAGGACGTGACGCGTTTCATCGGCATGACCACGACGGTGTCGCTGGAGCCCGATCCGATCCCGCTCAACATCAAGGTCGTTCTGTTTGGCGACCGGTCTTTGTACTACATGCTCAGCGCCGCCGATCCCGATCTCGCGCGCCACTTCAAGGTGTTGGCCGATTTCGACGACTCGTTCGAGCGTACCGTCGAAAATGAAATGATGCTGGCGCGCATGATCGGCGCGATGGCGAAGCAGGAAGGACTCAAACCGCTCGACCGCGAAGCCGTGGGCCGGATCATCGAGCATGCGGCGCGCATCGCCGAAGATCAGACCCACCTGACTTTGCGTGTCGAGTTGATTCGCGATCTGGTGACCGAGATCAGTCACTGGGCCGGTGTCGCCCATCGTACCGTCGCGACAAAGGATGACGTGGAACACGCGATCGCGAAGCAGATCGCGCGGGCCTCGCGAATTCGCGACCTCGGGCAATCGATGATTGTTCGGAACATCGCATTGATCGACACTTCTGGCGCCCAGGTCGGCCAGGTCAATGGTCTCAGCGTCATGTCTCTGGGTGGTTTCGCCTTTGGGAAGCCCACCCGCATCACATGCAGCGTGCGGCCCGGCGCGGGCCGGATCGTCGATATCGAACGCGAGGTCGAACTGGGCGGACCGCTGCATTCGAAAGGCGTGCTGATCTTGTCAGGCTATCTGGCAAGCCGTTACGGTCAGGATACGCCGATTTCGCTCAACGCCAGTCTGGTGTTCGAACAATCCTACGGTGGCGTCGACGGTGACAGCGCGTCCTCAACGGAGTTGTATGCGCTGCTGTCGGCGATTTCGGAATTGCCTTTGCGGCAGGACATCGCGGTGACCGGGTCGGTCAACCAGCACGGAATCGTGCAGGCGATCGGCGGTGCGAACGACAAGATCGAGGGATATTTCGACATTTGCGTGGCGCGTGGTCTGACAGGCACGCAGGGTGTGATGATTCCGGCCAGCAACGCCCAGAATCTGATGTTGAGGGCGGACGTGACGGAGGCGTGTGCGTCCGGGAAATTCTCGATCTGGCCGATTGAAACCATCGGCCAGGGAATCGAACTGCTGACCGGCCATGCGATGGGGGAGCGCGGCGTGGACGGCATTTACCCTGAGGGCACGGTCAACCGCGCCGTCGTTGACCGGCTCGAACGCTTCGCGCGGGTCGTCAAGGAGGTCGGGGGCAAATCGGAGGACGGTGGGAAAGGAGACAAAACATGACCGAGACCCGGTTCCGGCGCCTGGTTCTGGAACTCGGCCACGGCGCCGCCGATCCCGCGACCATCAGCGCGGCGGCGTCCTTCGCGCGAATCCTCGGCCTCGACCTGTTCGCGCTGTTCGTCGAGGATGAGGCGTTGCTGCGGGTCAGCGATCTGCCCTTCACCCGGGAGATCAGTCCAGTGACGTTCCGGTGGCGGCCCTTGCAGGCCGGCCAACTGGAAATCGACCTGCGCGCCACCGCCGATCGCGCGCGCCGGCATTTGGCGGCGGCGGCCCGGGCAACCGGAATCCGGCAGAGCTTCCAGGTGTACCGCGGCGATCCCGGCTCACACGTGATCGAGACCTGCGTCGCCACCGATATCGTCGTGGTCTCGCCGCCTCGCCGGGTGGAGGGAGACACCGCGCACGGGTACCAGGTGTTACGCGAGACGGCGCGTCTTTCGGCCGCTTCGGTTCTATGGCTGCCACCTGCCGCCGTGCCGCGGTCCGGGCCGATCGTGGCGGTCGCCGCTGATCCGGACGACCCGGGTTTGGGTGTCGCGCGCCGCGTCGCGGACCAGACGCGCGAACGGCTGGTGGTCTTGATGCCCGAGGCGGCGATCGGGGACGCCGTGGCGGTCCGGCCGCTGCGGGGTGAATCCCTTCAGGACCTTGCCGCCACCCTCGATGATGTAAAGGAACGGTTGATCGTGATGTCGCGGGCTGGACCGTTGGGTGACATGGGCGCGCGCGTGTCGGTTCAGCGTGGCGTGCCGGTGCTGGTGGTCGAATGATACCGGTGTCCGCCGGGTTCAGTGGCGGCAGAGGCGGGAGGCTTCGGCGGCCAGGGCCTCGATCAGCACGGTCAGATCCCGCTGCGTTTCGGTGAACCCCGCCGATCGTTCGAATTTCGTCTCGTCCATGTAAAGATCACGCGCGATTTCGATTTGAAGGGCATGCACGTTTTCTCTCGGCCGGCCATAATGGCGGGTGATGAACCCGCCCGCGTATGGATCGTTGCGGCGAACCCGGTAGCCCAGATCGACCAGCCGCCGTTCCACGAACCGAATGATATAGGGCGCGCAGGATGTGCCATGCGCGTCGCCCAACACGATGTCGGCCAGCCGGTCGCCTTTCCCGTTGACCGGAATGTGCGACGGCATCGAATGGCAGTCGATCAGCACGCACTGCCCAAAAACCGCTCGCGTGCCATTGACCAGTGCCACGAGCGTTTCATGGAAGGGTTTCCAGCAGGACAGAATCCTCTGCTCGGCGTCCGCGAACAACAGCTTCCCCTGGTAGATCGCCTCGCCGGACCCGACCACGCGGGCGATGGTGCCCAGACCAGCAGTGACGCGAGCGCTGGTGGTGTTCACCCAGGAGGGGAGCTCGTCGGCGAACATCGCCGGATCGAGTTCCCACTGCTCCCGGTTCGGATCGCACCAGGCGCGCGGGAAAGTGGCATGGATCAACGGCGCACCGGAACCGATGGCGGCGGAGAACAATTCCTCGACAAAACTGTCCTCGCTGCGGCGCAAGCCGAATGCGTCCAGCCGCGACGCATCCAGAAATTCCGCCGGGTAGCAGCGGCCGGAATGCGGTGACGCGAACACCAGCGGCGTCGTTTGCGACGCTGGGCGGGCGACGAGGACGAGCGGCTGGGTCAAATCTGGCGCGGGTGCGACGGGGACATCCATGGGCCCATTCAAGCGGGACGCGGCGTCGCTGTCACCTGGCCGATCGCGTGAGTTCGCGTCATTGGACGTCCCTGCCTCCGCGCGTAGGGTACCCGTCCGGTTTTCCAGCGGGAACAGGGGAAGCAGCCATGGCACACGAAACAGTTCGCCTCGCGGAATACGCGGCGGGATTGCGCTACGAGGACATTCCGCGGCACGTCATCGAGCGGGCCAAGGACTGCATCATCGACACCGTGGCGGTGATCGTGCTTGGCAACGGCCTGCCGTGGAGCCAGATCATCAGCCGGTACGCCCAACGCATCGGCGCCGGTGGCCGCTCCCGTATCCTGGGCTCGGACGGGCCACTGTTGCAGGCGCCAGCGGCGGCGCTGGCGAATGGGACGCTGGCGCATGCATTCGAGTCGGACAATCTGACCAAACCCGGCGCCGGGGTACATCCGGGTGGAACCTTGCTGCCTGCGGGGCTCGCCGTGGCGCAGGAACTTGGCTTGTCCGGACGGGATCTGATCACCGCCGTGGTGGCGGGGTACGAGGTCATGTACCGGATTGGTTACGCGACAAAACATAGCAACGAACGCCGGGGATTTCACGCACCTGGAACGACCGGACCGTTCGGCGCGGCGGTGGCGGCGGGTAGGTTACTGGGCTTGGACGCAAGCCAAATGACCAACGCTTTGGGCATCGCGGGGTCGCTGGCTGGTGGACTGATGGAATTCGCCCGCTCCGGCACCGGCGCGATGGTGAAACGATTGCATCTCGGCCGCGCCGGCGAGAGCGGTGTGATGGCCGCGAACCTCGCCGCCGATGGGTTCACCGGCCCGGTCAGCGTGCTGGAAGGGGAGGCCGGATTTTTGAAAGTGTTCTGCACGGAGTGGGATGTGAGCGATCTGACCCGCGGGCTGGGGACCGAGTGGAAGACGATGACTCTGTGTCTGAAACGATTCCCCGTGCATATGACGGCGCAAACCGGGGTGCAGGCGGTGCTGGAATTACGGGCCGAGCATGGGTTCACTGGTATGGACGTGGATCGGGTGACGGTGGCGGGCACCGAGCGGATGGCGACAATCAATAATATCCGCGACCCCACCGACATCATGATGGCGCAATATTCAATTCCGTTCTGTGTGGCGCTGGCATTGTTCCGCGATCCGCGCGATCCCGCGTCGTTCGATGACTCGGCATTGAGCGACGCGGCGATCCGGGAGATGTGCGCGCTTGTGTCGGTGGTGGCGGCCGATCCGCCGCCGGCCAACCCGTCGGCGAGTATCGTGACGGTCGTGCTGAAGGACGGCCGGTCGGTGACGAAGGAGGTCGCGGAGTTCAATGGGACTCCGGCACGGCCATTGGATCGCGGGGAATTACGGGAGAAATTCGTCACCTTGACGCGGGCTCGATACGGGGCTGAGGCCGCCGGGCTGTTTGATCGACTGCAAAGGTTGGAGGAGGAGAAGGAGCTCGGATGGGTGGGGGCATGATACCAGCGGTCCAAATTTTTGACCGGTGGCAATGCCCTTTCCACGTCATCCCCGGACTCGTTCCGGGGACCCGAAGCGGCACGGTACCGCGACCGGTCCACGGGACAAGCCCGTGGAAGACGATGTAGGGCAAGAGTCAACACCTCGGCCGTTGGCATGATACATCGTATCACCTGATACCAAAAAAGGAACCGGACCGATCGGCCCTGGCTGCTATACGACCGCTGGCGTAACGTCAGGCCACTGCCTCTGGCCGCCCCGACGCCGCGGAGCGCAAAATCGCCTCAAATACCGCCACACCATGACGAATGTCGGACAGCGGTGTTGGAAACGGGCGTTTCCCGTCGATGGCGGCCGCGAACGCTTCCAGTTCCGCGGTCAACAGGTTGAACCCCTTGGTTTCGAAAACCTCCGGCACCGCGGGCGTGTGGGCGTCACCGGGTAACGCCGCGATTTGTCGAAAAGTCGCCATTGGATGGCCCAGGATTTCGGCGAAGCCAGCGGTGCCGAAGACGGCCATGCGGTAGTTCGGTGTCGCGACAGTGGAACAGAAAATGTGCCCTTTCGCGCCACTTTCGAACGTCAGCAGCAGGTCAGTCGTATCGTCCGCGACCTTCGCCGCGCGCCGCGCGACCTGGGCGAACACACTGGCGACCGGACCGAGCAGATCGATCATTCCGTCGACCAGATGCACGCCGATGGCGGTCATCGCGCCTCCGGGCGCTTCCTCCGGCCGCGCGCGCCAGGCGTCTTCCGTCATGTCCAGGCCGTGCAGCGCGGTCTGCTCGGCGCTGGCGGTGACGATGGTGCCAAGTGAGCCGGTCCGCACCGCCTCCCGCAACCGCGCCATGGAGGGGTGGAAGCGCCGGTTGAACCCAACCGCCAGGACGACGCCCGCTTTGTCCGCGGCTTCCAGCATCCGGTCCGCGTCCGCGAGCGTCAGGGCGAACGGCTTTTCCACGAAGATGTGTTTGCCCGACGCGGCGGCGCGGAGAACCTGATCCCGGTGCTGGCTATGCGGTGTGGCGAGAACCACCGCGTCTACAGCGGGATCGCGCAGGATGTCGTCAAAATCGGAGGTCCAGCGCAGGCTTTTCTCGCGGCAGAATGCCTCGGCGGTTTGCCGGGTGCGGGTATTGGCGGCGATGAAACGCAACGTGGCGCTGTCCGCCGTGCTGTTGACCAGGTTCTTGCCCCACCGGCCAAGGCCCGCGATCGCCGCGCATATCATGTCGTGTCCTCCTGCCCTTTGCCGAGGTCATGCGTTTTGGGCACGCGCGCCAGCATGACGGACGAAACATACCGGCCTGGACGTGTCAGGTCCAACCAAAGGCCAGGCTGTCAGGAGGACGGGACGTCCTCGACCTCGGCCAGGAACGCCGACACAAATTCCCGCATCAACAGTGCCCGCGCCGCCGCCAGGCGCTGCCCCTCGCTCGTCAGAAACCCGTCCGCCACCTTGAACAATTTCACCGGGAAATGATCCAACGCGTAGGTCCGGTCTTCCAGAGGCCGAGCCACGGCTCGCGGATCGCCAGGATGATACAGCGCGCCGCCCATCCGTCCGCCGATATGGAAACACCGCGCGACGCCGATGGCACCGATCGAGTCCAACCGGTCAGCGTCCTGCAGGATCATGGCCTCTCTGGTCGCCGCCATGAGGCCGGCGGAATAACTATGCGTCTCGATCGCGTGCGTCAGCGCGTCGACCCGCCTCGCGTCCCACCCCAGCGGCGCCACGATCTCCCGTGCCCGCACCGCCGACAACCGCGACGCCTGCGACCGCAGCGGCGAGCTTTTTTCCACTGGCACGCAGTCATGCAGGATCGTCGCGGCCAGCAGCAGTTCCGTGTCGCAGCCTGGTTCCGTCCGTGCGATTCGCGTCACGTTCCGCCAGACGCGGATAATGTGGGACAGATCGTGCGACCCATCCGTGCCGTTGGCGTCGAACGTACTCAGCAAGCGGTCCGCGAGGGCCTGATGCGGTGCAAAGGGCTCGGTCATGCGGCGGGACATCCTTCAGGCGGTTGGGGCGACCGGCAGATTACGCCATACTCAGCCGAGAGACACCGGGCACGATCCACGGCGAGCAAACGGGGGAACCGCATGAGCACATTCGAACTGGTCTGGGACTCCCGGTGCGGCGTCGCGGAATCACCCGTCTGGGACGCGGCAAACCGGCGGCTGCTGTTCTGCGACATCGGCGGCAAGAAAATCAACGCACTGTCCGTGGACGACGGTGGCCGGGAAACCTGGGATCTGCCGGAGGTCGTTGGCAGTTTCGGTTTGTGCCGCTCCGGCCGGCTGATCGTCGCCCTACGCCATCGCGCGGTACTGTTCGACACGAAGACGAAAACGGTCACCGATCTGACCCCCGCGGTGGCGGAACCCGTCACCAACCGGCTGAATGACGGCAAGGCCGGTCCCGATGGCGCGTTCTGGGTCGGGAGCATGGACGAAAACTCGCCGCGCCAGCCGTTGGGTGCGCTGTACCGCGTCACCGCCGATGGCCGGATCGAGAAAAAATCCGAGGGTTACGCCGTGTCCAACGGCCTCGCCTGGTCGCCCGACGGCAGGATCATGTACCATTCCGATTCGACCTCCGCGATCGTGGAGGCCTGGGATTTCGATCCCGCGACCGGTGACATGACCAACCATCGCGTCATCGCGAAATTGTCCAACGAGGAGGGCCGCCCGGACGGCGCCGCGATGGATATCGACGGCAATTATTGGTCCGCCGGTCCCTCGGCCGGGTGCGTCAACTGCTTCTCTCCCACCGGTCAGTTACTGAAGAAATTGCCCTTCCCGGTGCCCGGCCCGACCATGCCGTGCTTCGCCGGGGAGTTCATGTATGTTACCTCGCTGCGGGAGGGAAAATCCGCCGAAACCCTCCAGCAATTCCCCACCCTGGGCGGATTGTTCCGTGCTGCCGCGCCCGCCAAAGGCGCCGATGTCGGCGTCTTCGCGGATTGATCCGGGAGATGCCTGGCCGATGGCGGGCCTGACCGAAGGTTATGTCTTTTTTGGTTGCATGAGGGCCGGGATGCCACCAGATTTCCATGGGCTATCCGAAAGGAATTGGAAAACATGAAACGTCATATCACGCTGGCCGCGCTCGGCCTTGGTACGCTGTTGTCGGCGTCGGCATGCACCAATCCCTACGATCCCGGCCAGCGTGCCGTCGGGGGCGCTCTGATCGGTGCCGGGACGGGCGCCGCGATCGGGGCGGTCGCCGGCGGTGGCCGAGGTGCCGCGACCGGTGCGCTGATCGGTGGCGGGGTTGGCGCCGCTGGCGGTTACCTGACCACCCCACAACGGCCCCAGTACGGCGGTTACTGAGGCGATCGGTCTCGGCGAAGCGCCAGCGGCGCGTGAGACCGGTCAATTCCGGTCAACGTAAAGGCGCGTCTCCCCCGCTTGGCCACGTGTCTCGGTCATTGTGGTCGCGAGCGCCGTAATTCGACACTCGAGGCCAGTACAGGCGAACCCGCCGTCTCTTACCCGGTTCGCACCAGATTTCGAAGAGTCTGGGCGCCTTCGCTGCCCGGGAAAACGGCTGTCAGCGCCGTTGGTGCCAACCCCAGATGCGCGCCCAGAATTCCCCTGGCCACTGAACGGAGATCGGTTGTCGGCGCCAGATCGCGGTCCTCGAGCAACTGACCTCGCCCGAGGCCAGGCCAATTCGCGATGACCCGTCCTCCCGCCACCGCGCCACCCGCCAGGAAGGCCACCGTCGCGGTCCCGTGATCGGTGCCCTGGGTGCCGTTCATTCGCGCGGTCCGGCCGAACTCCGTCATCGCCAGCACCGCGGTTTGCTTCCAGGCCTCACCCAGCCCATCGCGTAGCGCGTCCAGGCCGGCGTCGAGCTGGGTGAGCGGCCCCACCATCCGGTCGATCTGGGCCGTATGGGTGTCCCATCCGCCAAGTTCCATGGCGGCGATCCTTGGACCATCCGGAGCCCGCAGCATGGCTCCCGCGGCGCGCGCCAAAGCCGGAAAACCGAAGCGGGCTTTATCCTTCTCGGACTCGCCCAGTACTTTGTGGCCGAAGCCGCGATCGCGCAGACCCGCCACGATGGCCGGACCGGTCACCTTATCGTTCTGGTTCAGACTGAGAATCGCCTGGTACAGCGCCGGCTGAGGCTCGGCGAACCCATGCGGCGCCCAATTGGCAACGTCTTTGGACGCCCCGGGACCGCCGCGCAGCAGCAAAGGCACCGGCCCGCCAATCGCGATCGCATGGGCCTGACCCGAAGAGGACACATTCAACGCCGCCACCACCCGGTTGAGCCAGCCACTGGTCATACGGTGATCCGCGCCGCTTTCCAGATAGTCCTGCGCCTCGAAGTGGCTGCGCGCGCGGTACGGGCCGGCGACGGCGTGAACGATCAGCAGCTCGTTGGCCTGATACCGCGCGTGCGATCGCGACAGCGCCGGGTGCAGGCCGAACATCCCGCCCAGATCGAGCAATCCTTTGTCCTGCCCAGGTTGAGGCGGCACCAGCGCGGGTCGTAGCGCCATCAGGCCGGGATCGCCGTACGGCACAACCGCGGACAGCCCGTCCATCGCCCCGCGCAAGATCACCACCACGAACCGCCGGTCCGTTGGTGCCGCGGCGACGGCGAGCGAGGCGCCGCGCACCGCGATCGCACCGCTCAGGCCCAGCAAAGCAGTCCGGCGGGAAATGATGGGCATCATCGCCTTTGGAACTCCGGGGAGGTCAGCAACAGGGTCATCGCCTCACGCCGGGATCCGGCCTGGACCATCGCCTCATGGGTCTTCGGGCGAAACAGCGGTCCAAGCGCAACCTCGGCGAGGCCTATGGGATCGCGGTCGCCGATGCGCGGCGAGACCGCGAAAGCCCAATCGATGCGGCGCATCATGGCCTCGGGCCCGGACCAGTCGGCGGCGATGTCCGGCCAGCCGTTTGGGGCCGGGGCAGTCCAGAGCGGTTGACCCAGGCCCGACAAAATGGCCAGAAACGGTGGCGTGGCATCGGGCGGCGGGTCCAGCACGCGGAAACTGGCGACGACCAGATCGAGCGGGGTGCGGAACTTCGTTCCTGGCACCCAGGCCTCGGGGAGCCCCACCAGTCCGGCGGCGGCCGCGCCCAGATCACCGCTGGTGTCGCGCAAAATTCCCTCGATGACGCGCACGGCGGCGGGCGACGGCGTATCGGCCACGAAGTGGCGCACGAGTTTGGTGGCCAGGAAGCGATGGGTCGCGGGATGGTTCGCCAGGAAACGCGCCGCTTCGATCCCACCGGCCTCGCCCTCGGGGAAGGTCCGGCCCATCAACGTGTGCTCGCCGGGTTCATGCACGCGCGGACGGAAGACAAAGCCCAGGGGCTCGGCGGTTCGCTCGATCGACCAGCCGGTGAGAATGCGGGCGAAGGACGTCACATCCGCCTGGGTGTAGCCCGCCCCCGGGCTGACCGTGTGCAGTTCCAGGCATTCGCGCGCCAGGTTCTCGTTCAGGCCGCGCTGCGACCGGAGACCACCCAGGCTGTTCGGACCGATCGAGCCCGCGTTGTCCAGATATATCAGCATCGCCGGATGCCGCAGGACCGCCAGCAGCATGTCCTGAAACCGGCCGGTGACATGAGGGCGGATCGCTTCCTGAACGAAGGCACCGGCCAGCGCGGCACACTGGCCACGGCGAAGCGAGACGGTGAAATGGTTGGTCCAGAACCAGACCAACCGCTCCCGGAACGGCATTCGCGTCGCCACAGCCCGCCCCACCGCTGCCAGGCCCTGAGCGCGATACAATGCGCGGGCCCGGGATTCGCCAGGAGGGGGTTTATCCGTCTGGTCGGCGCGGAGAGCGGTGAGACCTTCGGCGGCTGAGGCCGGTGCGCCTGATTGGGTGGAATCGGGACGCCGCAACTGGTCCAGCAGCCAGGCCGCGGCGTCGGCCGGCGGTGGGTCTCCGCTGGCCGGGCCAAGACCGAAGCGCGACAAGGCATGAGCGGCCCGCTGATCCATGCCGTTGGATTTACACCCAAACGATGTCGAACGGTGTGAGTCAATGCGACCGAATGGCGGCGAAGTGGTCAAAGCGCGATTTCCGAAGGTTTTCGCACTTGCAAAACCCCGCGCGCGAGCGCATCTGACGGCCCCATGGGTTGGCCCAGGATTGGGCCGCTGAGGTTGAGGCGGGCGCGCGGGGGATAACCGCATGAGGCGCCCGTTTCCGTATGGAGGTTACCAGTGTCAGATACGCCGCTCGATCGAATCCGCAACATCGGCATTACCGCGCATATCGACGCGGGCAAGACCACCACGACCGAGCGGATTCTGTATTACACCGGGGAGTCCCACAAGATCGGTGAGGTCCACGACGGCAACACCACGACCGATTACATGGACCAGGAGCGGGAGCGGGGGATTACCATCACCTCGGCCGCGGTGACGTGTAACTGGAAGGACACCCGGATCAACATCATCGACACGCCTGGCCACATCGACTTCAACATCGAGGTCAATCGCAGCCTGCGCGTGCTGGACGGCGCGATCTTCATCATCGAGGGCGTGGCGGGCGTGCAGCCGCAGTCCGAGACCAACTGGCGCCTCGCCGACCGGTACAACGTGCCGCGCATCATTTTCATCAATAAGCTGGACCGTACCGGCGCCGACTTCTACCGCGCGTTCGATACGCTCAAGGAGAAGCTGGACATCGTCGCGCTGCCTTTGCAACTGCCGATCGGCGAGGAGGACAAGTTCCTCGGCGTCGTCGACCTTGTGGAGATGAAGGCGATCATCTGGGAAGGCGGCGAGCTCGGCGCGAAGTATCATTATGCGCCGATCCCCGCCGAGCTGGCCGCCAAGGCCGCCGAACACCGCCAGACCCTGCTCGACACCGCGCTGTCGGTCGATGAGAAGGCGATGGAGGAATATTTCGACAAGGGCGACGTCGCGATCGAAACCCTGAAGTCTTGCATTAAGAAGGGCACGATCAGCGGCGAGTTCCGGCCCGTGCTGTGCGGCACCGCGTTCAAGAACAAAGGTGTGCAGCCGCTGCTCGACGCGGTCATCGATTACCTGCCAAGCCCGATCGATGTGCCTGGCATCGCCGTCGCGCTCGACGAGGGAGTGGATGAGACGCTGCATCCGGATCGCCGCCGTATCAAAGCCGACACGAAGGCGCCGTTCGCCGGCCTCGCGTTCAAGATCATCAACGACAAATACGGCACGCTGACCTTCGTGCGGGTTTATGCCGGCACGCTGAAGTCAGGCGATACGGTGATGAACACCACCAAGGACCATCGCGAGCGGATCGGCCGCATGTTCCAGATGCACGCTGACAAGCGCGCGGAAATCAAGCAGGTCGAGGCCGGCGATATCGCCGCCTTCGTTGGCCTGAAAGATACCGGCACCGGCGACACACTGGCCTCCGCCGACGATCCGGTGGTGTTGGAGCGCATGGCCTTCCCGGTGCCCGTCATCGACATCTCGGTCGAGCCGCGCACCAAGGAAGCGGTCGAAAAGATGACCCTCGGGCTGCAGAAACTGGCGGGCGAGGACCCGTCGCTGCATTTGCGCACCGATCAGGAGACCGGTCAGACCATCCTGTCCGGCATGGGCGAATTGCATCTGGAAATCATCATCGACCGGCTGCGCCGCGAATACGGCGTCGACTGCGCGATCGGCGCGCCGCAGGTGGCGTATCGCGAAACGATTTCCAAGTCTCATACCGAGATTTACACGCACAAGAAGCAGACCGGCGGCTCCGGCCAGTACGCCGAGGTCAAGATCGTCTTCGAACCGCTGGAGCGGAACGGCGGCATCGTGTTCGAGAACAAGGTCGTCGGCGGCTCGATCCCCAGGGAATTCATTCCGGCGGTGGAAAAGGGGATCAAGGTCCAGGCCGATACCGGCGTGCTCGCCGGGTTCCCGACCGTGGATTTCAAATACACGCTGATCGACGGCAAGTACCACGATGTCGACTCGTCGACGCTGGCGTTTGAAATCGCCGCCAAGGCTTGTTTCCGCGAAGGCATGAAGAAGGCTTCTCCCATTATCCTGGAGCCGATCATGGACGTGGAAGTCACCACGCCGCAGGATCACGTGGGCGACGTCGTGGGCGATCTCAATCGCCGCCGCGGCCATATTCAGAACCAGGAAAGCTCGGGCTCGACCATCATTGTGAGGGCGTTGGTGCCGCTGAAGGAAATGTTCGGCTACATCTCCCATTTGCGCAGCATGACAAAGGGCCGGGCGTCGTTTACCATGCAGTTCCATCACTACGATCCGGTGCCTCGCAATATCGCGGACGAGATTATGAGCAAGAGCGCATGACATGAGTGGAGCCCGTCTTCACTGGAAGCGGGGACGGCAGGAGGAAGGTGCCGGGGTTTCGCCCCGGACACTGGAGTGGGTCGGTTATGACAACGCGGGCGAGCCAGTCGCCCGCGTTGTTCGTGTGCAGGGGCCGTATTCGACGGGATGGCGGTCGTTCCAGGCGGTGGCGCGGGACGCGACGGCGACCGTGGTGGATTTGCGGCCCGCATGTCCGCCGGACGGGGCGGGGTGGCTGGCCTGCGTCGGGCCGCGTGTCGTGGGGCGCGCCGGGCAGCCTTTGCAGGCAGTGCGAGCGGTCGAGGCCACGCTGGACGAGGAATAACCAGCGCAAGTTCCGGACTGGGTTTCCGTCCTTTGTCCACCGATTGTTCGGGCCTGTTCAGCGAGGCAGGGACCCATGCACGTCACCATCGAACCCGGCGTACTTTATTTCGGCACACCCGTCGTTCTGATCAGCACGGTCAACGAGGACGGATCCTTCAATCTGGCACCGATGTCCTCGGCCTTTTGGCTGCGGTGGCGTTGCATGCTGGGTCTCGGGTCGCCGTCGAAGACCACCCGGAAACTGGCGCGGACGCGGGAATGCGTGCTGAACCTGCCGTCAGACCCTTTGGCCGATATGGTTGACCGGTTGGCGCTGACCACGGGATCCGATCCGGTGCCGGATCATAAACTCCGCCGTGGCTACAGGTTTGAACCCGGCAAGTTCGCGATCTCCGGGTTCACCCCGATCCCGTCCGAAACAGTGGCCGCGCCGCGTGTTCAGGAGTGTCCGGTCCAGATGGAAGTCATCGTTGAAGCGATACACGGCCTCGCCGAGGACGATCCGGCGCAGCGTGGCGGCATCAGTGTGATCGAGGTTCGGGTCCAGCGTGTGCATGTCGAGGAATCGATTCTGATGGAAGGACATGCGAACCGGGTCGACCCCGGCAAATGGCGGCTGTTGATTTTGAGTTTTCAGGAGTTTTATGGGCTCGGGCCGAAAGTGCATCCATCCCGGCTCGGAACGATCCCCGAGACGCTGTACCGGGGACCTGACATCGAGCGGGCGCGCGAAACGGTGCGGGCGCCCGCCCTTATCCCCTGAGCGGAACGATCAGCGCGTCGACCGCCGTGATCCGATCGCCCGCGCAGATCAATGGATTGATGTCCAGCTCCGCCACCAAATCCCGATGATCGGCCGCGAAACGAGACACACGGCTGACAATATCGGAAAGTTTGCCGAGGTTCACCGCCTCCATGCCGCGAAAACCTTCCAGGAGTTTTATCCCCTTCAGGCTTCGCAGCATGCCCATCGCCTCATGCGGCGTGACCGGCGCGGGGGACATGGCACTGTCCTTCAACACCTCGATCAGCACGCCGCCGAGACCCACGACGATCAACGGCCCGAACAGCGGATCGTTACGGGCACCGATCACCAACTCCACACCCTGGGGCACCATGGGCTGGACCAGCACGCCATTGAGTCGTGGTGGCGGCGACACCTTGGCCGCGTTCGCCATCACGGCGGCATAGGCCGCGCGGACCTCCTCCGCCGAACGCAGATTGAGACGGATGACCCCGGCCTCGGTCTTGTGCGGCAGGTCCGGAGATTCAACCTTCATCACCACCGGAAAGCCCAACGTGGCCGCGGCGGCGACCGCTTCATCGGCGCTCTGAGTCAGACGCTCGCCCACCACGGGCACGTCATAAAGCGCGAGAATTTCCTTCGCCTCGCGCTCCGTCACCGTCGCGCCCGTTGCCGCGCCGATCAGTTGTTTCGCCTTCGCGACCGTCGCCGCGGGCGTGGGCGGAACGATCTGCTCACCGGCCTTGCGTTTGTCGTCCCGCCAGTGCCACGCCGCCAGCGCGGAGAAACATGCGTTCATCGAGCGGAACAACGCCACGCGCTCGCACTGATTTGCCTCGATCACGCCCGGTCCGTCCTGCCATTCCGTCTGCCACGCGACACAGGCCATCTTGCCGTGCTGGATCGCCAGGTCGTTGTACACCAACGGCCGTTTCGCAGACGCCACCGATCCATAAGTCATGGGTGAAACGAGTACCCCATATTGTGGATCGTTCAACAACGCGCCCGCGCAAATCCCCAGCGACGCGGGATCGGACAACACCTGAGCCGTCACATCGCAGGGGTTGCGCGACGATCCGAACTCCGGAATACGCGATTCCAGAATGACCCGCGCTTCGTCCGAGGGTTGCGGCATCGGCACGCCTTGCTGCTCCGCCCGATCCGCCGCCATGATCGCCGCGCCGCCCGAGGCCGCGACCACCGCCGCGCCCCGCGCTTTCGGTGCCGGCGCCTTGGCGAAGAACGCCGCCGTTTCCATCAATGCCTCGTAATCGTCCACGACCACCGCGCCGACCTTACGAAATGCCGCGCGGTACGTCTCATGCGACCCGGCCAAAGACCCCGTATGCGACATCGCCGCCTGGGCCCCCTGCTCGCCGGTCGCCATTTTGAAGATCACCAGCGGTTTGTCCGCTTTCCACGCGTTTTCCGCCGCCATCAGCAGCCGCTCCGGCGTCGACATGCCCTCGAACACGCAGGCGATCGACGCGCAGGTGGGATCCTCGACGAGGTAGTTGACATAATCCGCCATGTCCACGTCGCAGGAGTTCCCGGATGTCAGGACATGCGATACGGACAGGCCGCGCACGACACCCTGCGCCAACGCCATGCCCAAAGCCCCGGACTGCGAAATCACCCCCACCGCGTGCGCCGTCGGTTTCGGAATGGGCGTGATGTCCATGAAGGTAATCCGCGAATCCAACGTCGCGTTCACCACGCCGATGCAATTCGGCCCAACAATCCTGATCCCGCTCTCCTGAGCGATCGCCGCCAGCCGCTGTTGTTCCGCGATCCGTTCTTCTTTGCCCGTCTCGGAATAACCCGACGCGAAGATAATCACCCCGCCCACGCCCATTTTCACGCAATCGAGCACGATTTCTTCCACCGCCTCCCGCGCCGCCGTGATCACGGCGCAATCGACGACCTCCGGCAAATCGCGGACATTGGCATAACATTTCATATCGCCAATGGTCTGGTACCGCGCGTTCACCGGATAAAACCGCCCGCCGTAGTGCCGGAGATTGTACAGCACACGCTCCCCGAACGAACCCGCGCGAGTGGAGGCGCCAATGACGGCGACGCTTGCCGGATCCAGCAACCTCGTAAGATCGGCCCGGTTGTAGTTCGTGGTACGCCTGTTTTGCATCGTTTCCGCCCGATTGACGTTTCTCTGACCGCGAGCATAGTCACGGCTTCCGGAAACGCCAAGAATGAGGGCCGCATGTCGTCGCTGTTCGATCTGACCGGTAAGGTCGCCATCGTCACCGGCTCCACCAAGGGGATCGGACTCGCCATCGTCAAACGCATGGCCGAGCACGGCGCGACCGTCGTTGTTTCCAGCCGCAAACTGGATGCGTGCGAGGCGGTGGCGAAAGATATTCGCGGCGCCGGCGGCAAGGCCGTTGTCATTCCGTGCCATGTCGCGCACAAGGATCAGTTACAAAACCTCGTCGACCGGACGCTGGCCGAGTGCGGCGGGATCGATATCGTGGTCAGCAACGCGGCGGTGAATCCCTACCTGGGCCCGCAGGCGGGCGCGTCGGATGAGGTGTTCGACCGGATCATGGGCACCAATGTTCGTTCCAATTTCTGGCTGTCGAACATGACCTGCCCGCATCTCGCCGCGCGCGGCGGCGGATCGTTCATTATCATTTCGTCGATCGGCGGGCTGCTCGGGGATGCCTCGATAGGCCTTTACTGTGTGTCCAAGGCGGCGGACATCGCCCTGGTTCGGAACATCTGCGTGGAGTGGGGGCCGAAGAACGTGCGCGCCAACGCGATCGCGCCGGGCCTGGTGCGCACGGATTTCGCCCGCGCGCTGTGGGAAGATCCCGTCCGCTACAAGAAAACCACGCGGGACGCGCCGTTGGGCCGCATCGGCGAGCCGGATGAGATCGCCGGGGCCGCGATCTTCCTGGCCTCCTCGTCCGGGAGTTTCACGAGCGGCCAGACCATCGTCATCGACGGCGGCCGCATGGCCGGCGCGCCGTTGCACAAAGATGACTGATCCGGAGCCGTCATGACTGAAACCCCCCTGTTCAATCCTCGGGATTTTGCCATCCCGGACGGTGTCGCCCATGTCTGCGCGGGCGGCGAGACCGCCTGTCTGCGCGGCCACGACGCCGCTTTGTCCCGCTATCTGCGTGACAAAAGCACCGGCATGCCCGGCCGCGTCGCGCAGGAAGCGCAGATCGCCCGCGCTCGCGCCGGAATCGCCCGTTTATGGAACACGGATACCGGTTCGATCGGCTTCGTGAGCAACGTCGCCGAAGGCGTTTCGATCGTCGCGGAAAGTCTGGATTTTCGAAATGGCGCCAATATCGTCATCGATGCCAACGAGTATCCCTCCGTCGCGGGACCGTTCCTGAAACGCGCGGCCGTTCGCCAGGCCAGAGGAACCGGCCCCGACCGTTTCGCCGGTCTTGTGGATGCCCAAACCCGCGTCATCGGGGTCAGCCATGTGTCCTACCTGACGGGCGAACGGTTGGACCTGATCGCACTTCGCAAACTGGCCGACAGCGTGGGCGCCTTGCTGATCGTCGATTTCACCCAGGCGGCCGGGTACTTGCCGATCGAAGCCGCGATCGCCGATTTCGCCTTCTCCGCCTGCTACAAATGGCTCCTGGGCATTACCGGTGTCGCCGTTGCCTTCTGGAACCGCGCCCGTCAGCCCAACTGGGCACCCATCAGCGCCGGATGGTACTCCTTCGAGCCGGGATCCCGCGGTTACGACACCCCACCAAGGCTACGCGCCGACGCCCTCCGCTTCACCCGCGGCAACCCAGCTCACGCCCCGGTTTATGTGCTGGCCGAGGCGCTGGATTACCTCGCCGCCTTCGACATGCGCGACGTCCAGGCCCATGTGCAAGGCCTGACCACGGATATGCTGGAACGCCTGCGCGGCCTGCAAATCCCCACTTTGACCCCATCCGATCCAGCCCGCCACGGCGCCAGCGTCTGCGTCCCATCCCCCCAGGCGCAGGCCATCGTCGGCGCCATGGCCGAACAAGGCGTAATGGCCTGGAACGGCCAGGGACGCGTGCGCTTCAGCTTCCACGGCTACAACTCTCGTCACGACGTCGACCGGGCTACCGCCGCCCTGCGCTCGGCCTGGGCCTGAGCGGTAGCGCCGGAGCTCCGCCCCGGACCCCGACCAGAGGGCGTTGCCCTCCTGGACCTCCCACCAGGGACACGGTCCCTGGACCGCGATTCATTGTGCGGGAATTGGAAGAGGGCCCATCGAGATGTTGCAACGTCCGCGCAGGCCCTCTCCCAATTCCCGCACAAAAAGTCATGGTTCCAAGGGCCACTGCCCTTGGCGGGTGTCCAGAGGGCGGCGCCCTCTGGTCGGGGTCTGGGGCGAAGCTCCAGCGCTACCGCTAACCCTTGCCGCGAGCCGCCGCCGGTGCCATGTCCCACCGGCTGCCAAGATCCCGTGGCGAGCCCAGATACAGAGAGGACAGAGACCCATGCCCGCCATCACCTTGCCCGACGGTTCCGTGCGCCAGTTCGACGCGCCGGTGACGGGCACGACGGTGGCCGAAGCGATTGGTCCCGGCCTCGCCCGTGCCGCTCTGGCGATGAAGCTGGACGGTAAGCTCGTCGATATATCCACCCGGATCGAGGCCGACTCTCAGGTGGTCTTCGTTACCCGCCGTGACGAGGACGCGCTGGAACTGATCCGCCACGATTGCGCGCATGTGCTCGCCGAGGCGGTGCAGGCGCTGTATCCCGGCACTCAGGTCACGATCGGCCCGTCGATCGAGAACGGATTTTATTACGACTTCGCTCGTGACGATCCGTTCACGCCGGAGGACTTCGCCGCCATCGAGACCAAGATGCGGGAGATTGTCGCGCGCGGTTCGCCGTTCGTCCGCAAAGTCATGGACCGGGACGAGGCGATCCACTTCTTCGCGGAGAAGGGCGAGAAATACAAAGCCCAGTTGATCCAGGATCTGCCGCGGACCGAACCGATCTCGCTCTACACTCAGGGTGAATGGGTCGATCTGTGCCGCGGACCGCATCTGCGCACCACGGCCGATGTCGGTGGCGCCTTCAAGCTGACGAAAGTCGCGGGCGCTTATTGGCGCGGCGATCACCGCAACGCGATGTTGAGCCGCGTTTACGGCACCGCCTGGCGCGACCAGAAGGAACTGGATGCGCATCTGCATCAGCTTGAGGAAGCGGAGCGTCGCGATCATCGCCGTATCGGCAAGGACATGGGATTGTTCCACCTGCAGGAAGAAGCGGTTGGCTCCGTGTTCTGGCATCCCAAGGGTTGGAAGCTGTATCGCAGAACGGAAGATTATCTACGCCGCAGGTTGGACGCGGCGGGGTATCAGGAGGTGAGGACTCCGCAACTTCTGGATCGCGTGCTGTGGGAACGTTCCGGCCACTGGGAGAATTTCCGTCAGCACATGTTCATCGCCCAGGTGGAGGACGAGAACCGGACGCTGGCGGTGAAGCCGATGAATTGCCCATGCCATATTCAGATATTCCGCCAGGGCCTGCGCTCCTACCGCGAACTGCCGCTGCGGCTCGCGGAGTTTGGATCGTGTCACCGGTATGAGCCGTCGGGCGCGTTGCATGGGATCATGCGTGTCCGGAGCTTCACGCAGGACGACGCGCATATTTTCTGCACGGAAGCGCAGATCGCCGCCGAAACCGCTGATTTCGTCGCGTTGCTTGGCTCGATCTACCGTGACTTCGGGTTTGAGTCGTTCCGGATCAAGCTGGCCGACCGGCCGGAACAGCGGGCGGGCACCGACGCGACGTGGGATCAGGCGGAGGGCGCGTTGAAAGAAGCCTGCGCCATGGCCAACGTGGACTACACCATGAACCCGGGGGAGGGCGCGTTCTACGGCCCGAAGCTGGAGTTCGTGCTGCGCGACGCGATCGGGCGCGACTGGCAATGCGGCACGTTGCAGGTCGACTTCGTGATGCCGGAACGGTTGGACGCCGAATATGTGGGCGAAGACGGCGTCCGGCATCGTCCGGTCATGCTCCATCGCGCCATTTTCGGTTCGTTCGAACGGTTCCTCGGCATTCTGATCGAGCAATACGCCGGCCGTTTCCCGCTCTGGCTGGCGCCCGATCAGGTGGTGGTGGCGACGATCGTCTCCGACGCCGACGGTTATGCGCGGGACGCGGTCGCGGCGTTCAAACAGGCGGGTTTGACGGCGCGGGCGGACCTGACGAACCAGAAGATCAACGCCAAGGTGCGCGAGCACAGCCTGGCGCATGTCCCGGTGCTGGCGGTCGTCGGGCGCAAGGAAGCGGAGAACGGCACGGTCGCGCTTCGCCGCCTCGGCTCCCAGGCGCAGGAGGTGATGCCGCTGGCCGAAGCCGTGGCGCGTCTGGCGCGCGAGGCGACGCCGCCGGACCTGCGGGCCACTGGCGCGGGCTCCCTGAATTCCGCATCAAAAAAACATCAGTTCCCCGTTGGCCCTGACGAATCAGGGAGATAGTCTCGGTTTGCGAATCAGAAACCATCACCAACGGGGTGCGCGATCGTGGCACAAGGCGTTCTCGGCTTCCAGTATGAAGCGGACTC
>SHWL01000096.1 GCA_009693865.1 Acetobacteraceae bacterium
AAACCGGAAGGCAAGGACGCCCTCATTGCCCGGATCAACCAACGCCATGAGCGCAGACGAGGCGCCATTGAATCCCGCTTCCGCACTCAACGGAAATCAGCGCCAGCATAGGCAAAAATCATGCCATGTAATTTGACTCTGTCAAATTAGGCAACGTCCAACTATTACCGCTTCAAGTTGGCCTCCTATTTCCCCGTCATGGCCCGGCTCGTCCGGGCCACCCATTCCAGCACAGTGCCGCGACGGGTGGTCGGGACGAGCCGGGCCATGACGGGAGAGAGGTGCGCGCCAGTCGAGTCGGTAATATTTGGGCGCCGCCTTAGGTGCTTGACGTCTTCGATCACACTTGCATCAATTGACCCATAAGGCTTCAAGAGGGAGAAGATTGCAATGGAACCGTCGAGACACACTCTGAAGCCCGGGGGCGCGCTCGGCGGCTTCGTCTTACTCACAGTTGCGATCCTGTTATCCGGCTGCGTGCGGCCTTGCAATACCCGCGAGTCTTCAATGTCGGTGACTGTAGTGCGCGCAACTTTCAGGGATCCGGTGACAAACGTCCCCAGGGCGGGGCAACCGATTGCGCTCCGCGTAACGGCCGTGCGTTTTACCCCGAATGCACCAATGACGTTGCGGTTCTTAGACTACCCTGCAAAAGACCCCAATGCAAAAACCGGGTTCGACCAACCGGGGCAGGCCGACGGCGCTGGGGCTCTATTCTGGGAGAAGAGCTTACAACAGCTCCCTGAAATAGACAGCGCCTATGATCCCTTCTCCTTCTTCGTCAAGCCGCGACCAGAGCCCTGGAACGTCACCGTCACAGCACGAGAGACTAACGGAGGCTGTTGGGCAGCTGGCATGATCAGCACGAGGGCGTTCTTCGTGAACCCGTTTGAACTCCACCCGCTAAGCCCCTGATATCTCAAACCCCCCGACCGGCCAGCAATGCTCGCCAACTACCCTATCGCGTCGCCTTCCGCTAAATTGGCGGCATGACGTCGACGCTCGGCGAGTGGTAGGGGGGCCATGGAGAGGATGTTTAACTGGATCTTGCAGATTGCCCATTCGATATGGCGGGCGCTGCGGGACCACCCGGAGATGTTCCAATTAGCCACGGTGGTCGGCCTTGTCTCGGCTATCATCAGCACTTTCTTATACGTCTGGTTTGTAGTCTGGTGGCGAAGATACCCCGAGGCAATTCGATCCAAGCACGAGATCCTGGACACCATCCAGGCGGATTGCATTTGGATTTCTTCGAGCCCCGGAGGGCCGCGTGACCATCCGGTTTCGGGGCTTGTGGTCGAGTTTGAGCGTTTGCAACACCGTCACTCGAGCGCAAATTCGCCTGGAGCGGTCCAAGTGCGATTCGCCTGGGACACCATCGCTTGGGCCTTGTGTGGATTCGAGGCAACGGGAAGGCGGCCTCCCGGGGTTGGCCGGACAGCCCGGGGCTGGAGGCACTCCGAGAGGAATGGCTGTTCGCGAGCGATTTCGACACGCGGAAGCGCCTCGCCGAGGAAATCCAGCGCCGGGTGTTCGTAGATGTGCCGTACGTGCCCGTCGGGCAGTTCCTGCCTCGGATGGTGCATCAGCGGACGGTGACGGATGTGTTGAGCGGGTATGCGTTGTTCTGGAATTTGAAGAAGGGGTGAACTTGTTCGCTCGGGGCCGGGCAGCGGCGTTACAGTATCAACTCGTCAATTTTGTGCTACATTCCGTGCATACGATCTGGTATCAACCCTCATGGCGTTTTCGTGGAACGAGGCCAAGCGGCTGAAGGCGCTCGAAGAGCGGGCGCTCGATTTCGCCGATGCGGCGCTGTTCTTCGATGGAAGACCGGCCGTCCACCAGACGTCACCGCGCCATGAAGAGGACAGATGGAAAACCATCGCCGCGATCCAGGAGAGGCTTTTTACTATCGTATAGCTTTGGCGAGCCGAAACGCGCCACATCATCTCGATGCGGAGGGCACATGGGCAAGAAATCAGAGAATATCGTAACCTATTCGGACGCTGAACTGAAAGCGATGGGCGCGCGCGGCGAGTCCAGGAGCGATTGGGCTAAGGCTGCTTCACTCCCTCTCCCCGACGGCGGCGATCCCGACGACGCCATGGAGGAGATTGACTGGGCCGTCACCGAACTCCCGATGCCGCGCCGGAAAGCGCACGCGTCACTGCGTCTCGATGCCGACGTGCTGGACTGGTTCAAAGGCCAGGGCCGAGGCTACCAGACGCGGATCAATGCCATTTTGCGCAGTTACTACCGGCAGAACACGCGATGACCGGATCGTCGGCCAACATGTGCGCCAACCCACTCCACCCCCCATGCTGATCCCGGTCACCCGGACCATCTCGCTCGACGATTCCGAACTGCATGAGGACTTCCTCCGCGCGTCCGGGGCGGGCGGGCAGAACATCCAAAAGGTCGAGACCGCCGTTCAGCTCCGCTTCGACGTCCGCCAGTCCCCCAGCCTGCCGGACGCCGTGCGCGAGCGGCTGGCTCGCCTCGCGGGACGGCGGTTGACGAAGGACGGCGTCATCGTCATCACCGCGCAGCGTCACCGCACGCGCGAACGCAACCGCGAGGACGCCCAGGATAGGCTGCTGACGTTGATCCGGGAGGCGGCGAAACCGCCACCGCCGATCCGCCGGCCGACCAAACCGACCAAGGGCGCGAAAGAACGCCGGTTGGAGGACAAGACCCGCCGGGGTGGCACCAAAGTCCTGCGTGCTCGGCCGGAGGAAACCTAACCCGCCATGGCCCGCACGCGCGGCATGATTTCGACGGCGAAGCGCCGCATTTCCGCCTCGAACGGCTGGTATTGCAGCATGAACGTTTCAATTCCCGCGCGGTTGAACGCCAATATCCGTTCCGCCACCTGATCGTAGCTGCCCACCAGACCCGCCGCCGTGCCGCCATTGCTGCCAACCCGAGGCGAGCGCCGCATCGTCGCCGCCATCACCGATTTCGTATCGGTATTGGCCTGCTGGACCACGCGGATTTCGCTGTCTTTCGCCGCCAGCTCGAACAGGTGCATGTGATGCGCGTGCGCTTCGGCCTCGGTCGCGCGAGCGATCACGAAGGCGGACAGACCGAAGCGCAACGCCGATCCCGCGCGCGGGCGGGCGGCGAGGCCGGCGATCAGTCCCCGCACATCGTCCAGGGGTTGGCCGTTGATGAACCAGACATCGCCCAACTCCGCGGCCAACGCGCGGGCGGGTTCCGATTCGCCACCGATATAAATTCGCGGGCGGGCGCGATATGGATCGGCGGGCCGCAGGGTGTAATCGGTTACGCGGAAGTTGGCGCCCTCGTGGTTCAGGGTCTGGCCGCGCATCAGCGGCTCGACCACCGACAGCCATTCGCGACCATACACGTAACGTTCATCGTGTTCGGCGAACCCGATGCCGGCTTTTTCCAGCTCCGGCCGGTTCCAGGCGTTGACCAGGTTGATCGCGAACCGGCCGCGGCTGATGTGCTCAATGCCAAGCGCCATCTTCGCCAACACCACCGGGTGGTAGAGATACGGCTTGATGGCGGCGATGATCTCGATCCGATCGGTCAACGCCGCGAGCGCCGCGGCCGCCGTCCAGGCCTCGAGTTGATCCCGCGGCGCGTGGTGCGGGTTGATCGTGTGCTGCGCCACCAGCGTGCTGTCGAAGCCAAGCGCCTCGGCCTCCTGGATCAGGCGGAGGTTGCGGTCCCAGGAAGCGTCGTAGGGCTCGTCCGGGTCCTGCAACGCGGCGCGGCTGCCATGCACGAGGGCCCAGACACCGAAGCGAATGGGGGGAGGGGATTTCGATGCGCTCATGATCCGCCCATGATGCCGCGAACCGTGCGCACATGCCATGGGGAGTGAGCCGGGACGCCACGCACCATCGACAAAAGGAGTGACCCATGGACAGAAGTTTCCGGGACCGGACCATCGTCTTCGCGAATGGCGCCACCGGCATCGACATGGAAGTCCCGACCGCGGATCCCGTCAACTTCCATCAGGCCATTTCCGCGCCCGATTCGATGCCCCGCACCACCATCGACGCCAAACTTTTCCTCCCCCTTGGGCGTGCGCCGTTTCCCGCCGTCATCATCGTGCCGGGCAGTCTGGGCATCGCGCCGTCGCATTTGGCCCATGCGGAGACGCTGACGGATCTGGGGGCGGCCGCGTTCGTCATCGACCCGTTTGGCGGCCGTGGCGTCACCTCGACCGTCGCCAACCAGGTTCAATATTCCTTCGCGGCGAGCGCTTACGACGTGCTGGCCGCACTTCGGGTGCTGGCGGGACGGCCGGAGATCGATCCCGCGCGGATTGGCGCCCAGGGACATAGCCGGGGCGGGTCGGCGGTGGTGTCGGCGGCGATGCGGCGGTTCGCCGATCCGGTGATGGGGGAGGGGCCTCGCCTGCGCGCCGTCTATGCGGCGTATCCGTGGAGCGGGCAGCAGTTCCTCGATCCCGATGTTGGCGCGATGTTGGTTCGCGCCGTGATCGGAGATCGCGATGGGTGGTGTTCGCCCCAGCAGGTGCAGGGCCACATTCAGGCGATCCGGTTGCGAGGCGGTGAGGCCTCGCTGCGGATTGTCGCGGGCGCGGCGCACAGTTTCGATCGGGAAACGGCGGTGGAGATGGTTCCCAACGCGGCCGTGTCCCCGGGCGCGCCGACGGCTTATGTCGCCGATGATGGCGCCTTTCTGCACCCGGTGGAGGGGCTCCCCGACCCGCGGCTGACCGACCGCGATCTGATGATTTACGGGATGAAGGCCGGGTATGGCGTCAAAGGCGCCACCATCGGGAGCCTGCCTGGGCAACCCGCGCTGTTTCGGGAGGACATGGTCCGATTCTGGCGGGAGGCGTTGTGGGGCTCCGCGGGAGGATGACGCGGCAGTGGCCACTGTGCTACGGATTTTTGCTTCGCGCCCTTAGCTCAGGTGGATAGAGCAACAGCCTTCTAAGCTGTGGGTCGCTGGTTCGAGTCCAGCAGGGCGCGCCAGATCTCTTCAATGTCCATGTATTCAGCCTCGGAGCTTATTCCAATGTCTGGATCGGAAGCGCCGGTCCGCGGCCGATGTCACCCCGGGGAAGCCCGGGAAGCCGATCCACCGGGTGGCGCCGTCATCGGATGGTTCGGCGATCGCGATGTGGCGGCCACGCGACACATCAGACATCTGGCGCCCCGGGGTAGAAGTCGCCAGCCAACACCTCTTCAGCCGTCCAGGGGCACGTTTCCTTGGGAAGGTCGATCAGTCCTGTTTCCTGTTCAGCCCAGGCGCGGCCAGTGAGATACGCGTGCGGGAGTGCCTCGGCGACAAACGGGACGAGGCTGGGGCTGTCCATCAACACGGATTGCAACTCGTGTCGCTGTGTCGTGATGGTCGCACGCCAGCTCCGAGAGCGCAGTTCAGGCTGGAAGGCCCATTTGAGAAGATGCTGGCACAGGCGAGCCAGCCGGTTCCGCGCTTCCCGCTTCTGGCTGCGCCCCACGGCTTCGATTTCCTCGGCGATGTTGTCCCAGTCGATTTCGTTTGCCGCGCGGCGGCGCAGCAGTTCGGCCTGGCGCTCGCTCCACACCAGGAGATCGGTGTCGTAGTCGCCCATCCGCTCCTCGCTCTCCGGGTCGCCCATGCGGGAATTATAGCTGTTTCGGCCGCGCTCCGGCTACGCCGGCTTTGGCGGTCCGTGCCGGCGCCAGGCCGAATCCTCCCGCATCACTGAATCTTCGCGGCCCGGGAGTGGCTGATTTGACCCGGGACAAGCCTGTCACGACCCCGGCACTCGCCATGTCATGGAGTTTCTCAAAATCGCGCTTCGAATCGAGCCGCCCCTTGGCCCTACGCCTCACCCGGCGATCTCCATAAGCATGCCGGCCAGTTCTCGGGGCGCGGAAATCATCGCGTCGTGACCGGTGGCGATGTCCCCCCAGCCCCAGCCGGGACGATCCCGCGCCCACTCCCGCGAACTCGCGAGCTGTTCAGACAGCGGCTCGGTGCGGGCGATGTAGGTGCACGGCAGCCCATTACCGATCGGATGGTCCAACTTCAGCTTGCTGGTGAACGTTCCCATCGGGTGCGGCGTCAAATGCTTGTCCACCCACTCCGCGTCCTCGCCGGGCGGCACCCCGAACGAAACCGCGGGCGGCGGCCGCACGCAAAGTCCGCCGCTGAATTCCTGGGCTGTCCGGATCCGTTCCTCGCGGGCCGGCGGACTCGAGACATCGAGCGGCGTCATGCCGGGTTCCAGAATGCGGGCATCGAGATAGACCAGATGGCGCAACCGCCCGGGCACGCGATCCGCCGCGCCGGTTAGGTCCTCGAATTCCAGATGGTTCGTCCGATCGGCCACGCATGTCTCGAGCACGATATCCCGCGACATCAGATGCTTCCGCTCCCCGAGCCCGGTCTGCGTCGGCGTCGTGACCCGGTGCCCGGCCGCGCGCGGGACAGCGGCGACCCGAGCCCAGTACCAGCCGCCATGGAACGCTCCGTGCAACAAAACGAAGGTGTGTTGTGTGGTCCTATCGTACTCCCCCCTGCTCCAGTCCGACCGTGGCGTCGACGCGGCGCCATGGCAACCGCGATTTCCCTGACGTCAGGGCTTCACGAATTTCAGCACGAATTCGTCCTTCGGTTGCGGCGGGTCCGGGGTGTTCTTATCTCTGGGATCGTTAGGATTGCGTAAAAAGTTGCCTTCCGCGAGCACCCTGAAGCCCGCCGCTTCAACTTCCCGCCGCAGAAATGCTTCTTCGATACGGTGTAAGGTCCCGGCTTCGGAGATCCCCGTGCCGGGCCTCCCGGAATGATCGGCGATAACATAAAGCCCGCCCGATTTCAGCCCTCGGAAGACAGCCTGGTTCATCGCCGTCCGATCCACGCCCAGGTGTCCGAGGTCATGATAATTGAACATCAAGGTCACGAGATCGATACGGTCTGGCGATAGTTCGGGCGGAAATGGATCCTCGAAGGGCCGGGAAATCGCGGTGATCGGCGCGGCCGGGATCCCGGCTGTCCGCATCTTTTCCTCTCGATCGGCCAAGGCGACCGGCGATGGACGCGGCGCGTTCGGAGGCGCAGCTGGTGCCGCGGTGGGTGTCACGTTTGGGTGGCTGTTTCCCTCGGGAGCGGCGGGAGGCGTTGGCGATTGGTTCGGGTTGCGCGGACGGCTCTGGCCATAAACCGTGCCCGTGGGACCGATCGTTCGGGCCAGCAGCTCCGTGGTATAGCCGCCGGCCGCGCTGAGATCGACCGCGACGATACCGGGGCGGATGCCAATAAAGCCAAGCATCTGCTCCGGCTTACGGCGCCGATCGTTGGTGCGATCGGCCGCGCTGCGATCCGGGCTTGCCAGGATCTCGGCAATTTTCTCGGCCGGGATGACTGGCGCATTTTGCTGTGCTGTCGCGGTACGGACGCCCAGAAGCAGGCCGGCGCAGACCGCGATCCCAACCAGGACGTCTTTTCGCTTGATTTTCATTGACTGGTCCCTTGCTCTATTCGATCGGCAGATCGATCCTGACGGCCGCCGCCCTGTTCTTTCTCCAACGCGCCCGCATCCGGTTGGTGGACACGGGCGCCAACCGAACCGGAAGCCAAAGCGCTTCCGTGTCCCGGTCAGTGGGCTGCTGTCACGGGCCGATGTTCCCGAAGAAAGGAACGCACGTGGCGTACCGCGAGGGGAATATTGTCCGTGGGCTCTTTCCACGGGTAGAGGCTCACTTGCGAATTCGGCGCGAGACGCGCGGACTCCATGGCAACGGCATACGGATGCCCCGGGACGTCGTCTGGCAGTATCAGAACGGGCGTCTGACACGAGCGAACGAAATCGCGCGTCACCGTGTAAACGAAGTCGGCATTGCCATACATTTTGCTCAGAAAGGGTTCGACCATCGCCATCGTGATTTCGGGCCGGTGCGCGCACAACGCCGGACCCCAGCCCGCCATGTTGTTGGTGAAGGAAAGTCTGGGCTTCTCCGGACGCCACCCACTGGGTTGCGCCAGCACGGCGGCGGGTATGCGCCCCGGCGCCCGCTTCAACAAGTTCCAAATGAAAGGACCGCCGATGCAGAAGCCGATGACCAGAAACTCCTTGATACCCAGGTGATCCATCAGACCGAGTTGGTCATCCGCGTGGGAGTCCCAGGGTCGATCGATCTCCAGTGGGCCGGTAGACCGGCCGCTGGGGGCATTGCGCAGATCCATCGTGATGCAGCGGTATTCGCCCTTGAATTCTTCCATCGGGTTAAACTGCGAACTTCCCGTGAGGAACGCGGGCGTCGAGTTCAATCCTCCGCCGGGGATGACCAACAGTGGGAATCCGGAACCGGTTTCCTGGTAGTGGATGCGGACGTCGCCTTTATCGAAGAACGGCATGACGGGTGTCTCCTTGCAAAGTGCGGCGTCGTGTTTGGCGCGGTGTATGTTGGTTCGGGATCGCTACGAACGTGCCTGCATGTCTTTGAGTTCCGGCACCACCCAAAGCGGCCGCTCACCGCGGGCGACACGTAGAACATTGTCAAAAGCGTTGCGCATCTGCTTGATCCGCGTTTCACGGCTGGCGCCCGCCAAATGCGGTGTCAGAACGACATTGTCCAGCGACAGCACTGGTTCCGAGGGCGACGGCGGTTCGGCCGGGAACACGTCAAGCCCGGCCCCGGCGATGCGCCCGGTTGTGAGGGCGTCGTGCAACGCGTGAAAGTCGACCACCGGTCCCCGGCTGCAATTGATCAGGACCGAATGGGGCCGCATGTGCGCCAGCGTCTCGGCATTGATCATGTTCCGGGTCAGAGACGTCAACGGCACGTGACAGGTGACGATATCCGACGTGCTCAGCAACTCCGGCAGCAGCCGGTAGCGCATCTTCATCGCGTCCTCGGCATCCTCGGTCATCCGCGCGATGTCGTAATATTGAATCCGCATGTCGAAACCACCGGCCGCGATGCGCGCGACACGCTTTCCGATCGTGCCCAGGCCAATGATGCCGAGTGTCTTGTCGTGCATTTCATAGAATGTTGGCATCGGCTGATTGCCGCGCCAGCGCCCTCCCGCGGTCATTTCATGTTGCGGAACCAGGCGCCGATAGACCGCGAGCATCAACAGGATCGTATGTTCGGCGACGGCACGCGAGTTGGCGCCGCCATTGTTGGAAACCGGCACGCCGGCGCGGCGCGCGGCATCCAGATCGACGTGGTCGTAACCCGCGCTTATCAGTTGCACGAGCCGCAATCGGGGGGCGGTCCGGTAAAATGCGTCGTTCATTCCCTGGACATTACCGATCAAATACTCAGCATCGGGTAACGCCGCCTGATACGCCGCGCTACCCGGCGCCGCGACAATCAGGTCATAACCGGCGGGTGCCATGTCCCGCGCGTCCTGGACGATTTCATCCGCGGTACTGGTGAACAGGATATTCGACGGCATGACGATGTCCTCCCTCGCACTTGCGACAACAGAATACCGCGATTTCACGGGACGGACGAATCTGCCCGTTCTCACCCAGCAATTCTCATTATGGCTGCTGACCTCTCCCAAATCGTCATCCTCCGGCGCGACCGGAGGATCCGGAGCGGCACCACGCCTTGCTTTCCGGCGCTATTATACGCGGATATGTGCCGCTACCGATCCTCCGGTCACTCCGGAGGATGACGAAAAAGCAAGCGTCAGCGCCATAATGAGAATTGCTGGTTCTCGCCAACCTGAAAACATCAGGTTTTCACCACACCGTCCAATGTGATTTCGCGGCCCAAAGCATCCTGCATGGCGCGGCGCACGGACTCGGGCTGGCCAAACTGGAAAATATAGCTGCCGGGTGTGACGTTTCCTCCTCGCGCCGGACTGGCCGCGATCTCATCGAGGGTCAGCCCATTGAGCAGAAGATCGCGCCCGGCCACGGGCAGTTTCACGCCGCGGTTACGTTCGGGATCGCCCTCCATGTTCCGCAGCCAGTTGGCTTCCTCCATCATGATGCGCGGTTGAGCGACATGATCGGACGAAAGTAAATTAATCTCGAACGCGGGGAATGGCGGAGGCGCCTGGCGCGGCCCCATGTAAATCCAAACCATGTGGTTCACCTCATGGCAGGGATAGGCTTTCGCCTTCATCCGCGAGCAGAACAGCGCGCGCCGGTCCGGTTGCTCGGTCGGCGTATCGAGGCAAACGCCGTCGATGACGAACTTCCAACCGTGACAGGCGCAGCGCAGGCCGCCTTCTTCGTTGCGGCCGAAGTACAGGCTGGCACCGCGAGGCGGGCAGGATTCGTCGAGCGCGCCCATGCGGCCTTGAGAATCGCGGAGCATGACGAGGTTCTCGCCCAGCAGGCGCATGCGTTTGGGCAAACAGTCCGTCGCGGCACAAATGCGCCTATAAGCCGACCAAAATGCGACGCGTGGTACCGCTTCGGATCCTCCGGTCGAGCCGGAGGATGACGATGGGGGGGGGAAGGCCGGCGGCCAAAATGAGAACCGCTGGCCATCGGCGGCCCATCAAGTGTCCGCCCACACCTGGCGCGAAATTCGGCGAAGCGGCGATTACCCAGAATCCTGCAACCCGCTCCCCATGATATCGCCCACGACGCGCGCACGCACCCGAAGAGCCCCGCCGGGAAGATAAGCCACCGGCAGATCCTCCAGGTCCACCAGCGTCACGGTCGATGGCGCGGCACCGGCGGCGACCGCGCGATCACGGGCAATGCGTTCCGCCTCGCTCATTGCCTCCGCGCGCGTTATCCCCTGGAAAACCTGATCCGCCTCCCCCGAGACCTGGGCGATCGCGGCGCCAACCGCGTTGGCGACCGCGGCATTCTCCGGACGGAGTATCTCGCTGACACCCTGCATATGGCCGGGTACAATGAACGCCCCGCCGCCAACCGCGATCAACGGCACTTCACCGGCGTCGGTTTTGACGCGGTCCACAGCTTGTTCCAGCGAGCGCTCGGCCAATGCGAAGACATCGTCGATCAGCCGGCGCGGAAGATGGGCGACGCGCGCGGCGTCACCCAACGACAGCCGGCCGCCGGCCACCGCGATATCGGTCATCGTCAGCACGTCGCCACCAAACACAAGCGCCTGCCGTGGCAAATGAAACCCGACGCTGCGTGGACCGATCGCCGGATTGTCTCGCGCGACGATCGATCCGCCGCCAAGGGCGATCGAGAGCAGGTCGGGCATGCGGAACAGGGTGCGGACGCCGCCGACCGCGATCACCGCGTTCGCCTCACGCGGGAAGCCGTTCCGCAGCGCGCCGATATCGGAGCTGGTACCGCCGACGTCGACAACCAGCGCGTCCGATAATCCCGTCAGAAACGCCGCGCCCCGCATCGAGTTGGTAGGGCCGGATGCGAACGACAGCACGGGGAATCGCTCCGCCTGCTCGGCGCGAACCACCGTGCCGTCGTTCTGCGTAATGAATAATGGCGCGGCGATGCCAGCCGCCTTCAAAGCATCGAGCATGGCGCGAACCGTGATGCGCGCGAGCCCGGACAACGAGGCGTTCAACAGCGCGACATTCTCCCGTTCCAACAACCCAATGCGGCCGAGTTGGTGCGAGAGCGTGATGGACGCGCCGGGCAGAACATCCCGCATGATATCGCCCGCGCGTACCTCCATGGCCGGGTCGAGCGGGGAGAAGATCGAACTGATCGCCACCGCCTCGATCCCCTCCGCGCGCATGTGCCGTGCCGCCACGCCGATCGCGATTTCATCGAGCGGCATGATCGGCCGGCCGTCATAGTCGTTGCCGCCTTCGACCATGTGCACCGGGCCACGGACCAGCTCCGCGAGGTCCGCCGGCCAGTCGCAGAACGGCGGCAGAGATCGCGCCGCGGGTAAGCCGATGCGCAGCGCGCCGGTCCTGCTCAGATCGCGCCGCTGGACCACGGCGTTCACGAAATGAGTTGTGCCGATCATTACGGCCGCGACGTCGCGCGCGCCGGCGGTTTCCGTGACCGCGTTCAGGGCGAGGCGCACGCCGGACAGCACGTCCTCGGTCGTCGGCGTCTTGACCGTCGCGAGGATTTGATCGCCGTCCAGCAACACCGCGTCGGTGTTTGTGCCGCCGACATCGATCCCGATCCGCCTCATGGGAAGACCGACCGGAAATCCATGTCGTAGCCGAAGGCGCGCGGCCCGACGAAGTCGAGACCGCGCGGGCTGAGAAAGACAGCAGGGGCAGGCAGCGCGATGATACTGACGCGTTGGCCATAACGGATGGTTTCCGTGCCGATCGCCTCGCCGGAGATCGTATCCAGGACGCAAATCAGATCGGGTGTCATCACCACCGGTACCCCGTCCCGCCAGCCCACTGCCCATTCGTTCTGGAAAGCGAGTTCGAAGCGGGCGCCGCGATCCTCATCGGACCCTTCGAATTTCGCGACGCCTCGCAGGAAACCCTCGGTAGCGCGGCGCTGAACGTCGGAGACCTTGCCGGCAAACAGCTTTTTGCCGTTCTGGTCGGCCAGCACCGCGAGCACCGGATCGGAGTGCGCCCGTTGCGCGGCCCGTACCGCCTGGCCAAGCCGGATCGCCTGTGTCGTGGTGTGCGGAATGCCCCACTTCTTCACCTCCGCGCCGCTGCGCGGGGCCTTGCAGGTGGCCGCGATGGAGCCGAGTTCGACGCACATCTTGCGTGACAGGCGCTCCATCCATTTCCAACTCGGCACCTTGGCGACGATGCCTTCGATGCCTCGCGGATCGACCATACTGAGCGGCCATGGCCGCAGATCGCCAACCGCGAAGGAGGTCATTTGCGCCTCCGGATAGGCGCGGCCCATGGCGTCGGCGTCGACCACGGGCCGGTCCAGTTCGGCCGCGGCGAGCAGGGATTGCAAGCCATTATTCCCGCCGATCTCGACGCTCATGATCGCGCGGAAACGGCGGCCCAGATACTCTTCCATCAACGTCACGGCGCGGGCGATGTTGCGGCTATCGGTCAGGCGTTCCTGCCCGACCAGTGGCGCGCCCATGTTGGAGACCACGGCGACGTCGTCGTCGTCGCCCAGGTCTTCGGGAGGCATCAGACTGACGCGTTTTCCCTCGGCATAAAGCCGGCGCATGTTCAACAAAGCGAGGTAGGGCGAGCCGCCGCCGCCAGTACCGAGCACCCAGGCGCCCACCGACAACGCTTCGATGTCGTCGAGCGTCAATTCACGCATGACTGCCGCGCGCCACTACCGGAACGCGAATTCCTGGTAACCACCTTTGGCGACCTCGTCAGTCTTGCGCCGGAAATGTACGCCATTGCCATTGTAGCCCAGTACGCGGCGCACGGTCCGTCCTTCGACGTTACGGTTCACGCCGGTTTGCCAGGAATCGACCTTGGAGGAGAGCAACGGTTCAGCCGCCTTGATGACGGTTCGCGTCCACTCATCCACCTGCTCCTTCCGGGTTTCCACATGTGTATGGTTATGCTCACGCATGAACCGCAGAATGCCGGTCTGAAATTCAACGCTGTGTTCGATGGCCTGGGGGATATTGCCGCGCGCGGTGTGCGGGCCCAGTACCATCAGCATGTTGGGGAACCCCTCGGCGAGCATGCCGAGGAAGGTGCGCGGGCTTTCGGCCCAGGCATCTTTCAGCCCGATGCCGTTCGCGCCGCGGATGTCGATGCGGTCGAAGGCGCCGGTCACGCCGTCGAAGCCGGTGGCATAGATCAGGATGTCGAATTCGCGTTCCTGCTTGCTCGTCTTGATGCCCTTCGACGTGATGCACTCGATCGGCTCGTCGTTGATGGTATCGACCAATGTCACGTTGTCACGATTGTACGCCTCGAAATAACCGCTCTCCAGCGGCACGCGGCGGGAGCCGAAACCGTGGTCTTTCGGGATCAGTTTCTCCGCCACCTTCGGATCCTTCACGCGCTGGCGGATCTTCTTCGCGATGAATTCGCTGATGGCGGCGTTGGCTTTCTCGTCGACCAGGATATCTCGGAAATTACCCATCCAGATGCCGAACCCGGGCTCGGCGTAGCGCTTCTCCCAGAACGCCTCACGCTCGTCCGGCGGCACGTCGAGGGTTTTGCGCGGGTCGGCCTCGTGGATGAACCAGCTCGGTGTTCTGGCGCAGTGGGCGTAGATCTCCTCGTAACGGGATTTGATCGCCTCCATTTCATCCTTGCCGATCCTGGAATTATGCAAGGGAGCAGCCCAGTTTGGCCGGCGCTGGAAGACGGTGAGTTGCTTCGCCTGCTTGGCGATTTCCGGAATCGCCTGGATCGCGGTGGCGCCGGTGCCGATGATGCCGACACGTTTGCCCGTGAAGTCCACCGGCGTGTGCGGCCAGCGCGCCGGGTGGTACGCCGGACCGTTGAAACTGTCCCGCCCGGGAATGGCGGGTAGGGTGTGCGCGGAGAGGATGCCGATCGCGGTGAACAGGAACCGCGACTTCGCCCGCTGGCCACTTTCCAGGGTCACGGACCATTGATCCCCCGCATCGTCCCAATGCGCCGCCGTGACCGTGGAGCGGAACTGTATGTCCCGGCGCAGGTCGAATTTGTCGGCGACATGGTTCAGGTATTCCAGCGTGTCGGGCTGCGGAGAGAAATGTTCCTTCCAATCCCATTCCCGCATCAACTCCTTGGAAAACGAATAACCATAGGTCCAGCTTTCGGAATCGAAACGAGCACCGGGGTAGCGGTTCCAGTACCAGGTGCCGCCAACATTCGTGCCGGCCTCGAAAACCCGCACCGTCAAGCCCAGTTCGCGCAGGCGGTAAAGCATGAACATGCCGGAAATCCCGGCGCCGATGACGATCGCGTCGTATTCCGCGACCTGATCCCGGTCTGGCCGTTCCGCCAGGACCTGTGTGTCTGGCATGATATCTTTTCTCCGTTCGAGGGGTGCGGCCGAATGACGCGGCGCTTCCCGTTAATCAGCCTGAATGTTCTTGATGAACCATCCGCCCATCGCATCGGAAGGGTATCGCCTCTACCGGGTGTCCGGCAAGTCTGGCCGCGATCGGTGCAGAGTGCGCGTTTGTTGTTCGCGGCTTCCCCGCGTGGGCAATCTCTGTCACACGAGGAAGTTGGGCGGCGCCGGAATGGATGATCGAACCACGCGGCCGCGGAGACATCGCGGATGATCCTGCCGAAGCGTTTCGCCGTGATCGATGTCAGTCACTGGCATTCCACCCACGACGCGTCCTATTGCCGCATCCTGCGCGACCTCGGCAGGGAGATCGTTGGCGTATCAGATCGGAACGCCACGATCGCGGAGGACCGGGCGCGGCGATTCGGTGGCCTGCCGTTCACCGATTACCTGCGGATGATCGAGGCCACGAAACCCGAATTCGTCATCGCCCTCGGCCGCCACGCCGACATGCCGGACACGTTCCGCGCCCTGGTGGAGACCGGTCTGCCGTTCATCATGGAAAAACCATGGGGCACCGATCCGGATACCGTGGCCTCGCTCGTCGCACTCGCGACCGAACGGGGCACCTGGGTGGCCGTTCCGTTCGTCAATCGCACCTCGCATTGGGCTTTGACCGCGCGCCGGATGGTCGAGGATGGCGTGTTCGGCACGATCTCCCACATTTCTTACCGCACGATTCGTCCCACGATGCGGCGTTACATCGAGTGGGATTCGCCCTGGATGGCGGATCCCGCCGCTGCAGGTGGCGGCGCGTTGATGAACCTTGGCGGGCACGGCTTCGACATGGCCTGGTTTCTGACGCGAGAGGAACCCGAGGTGGTGTCCGCCGTGTTGAGCCACGCCGTGCACGGCGCTCCGGTTGAAGACTACGCGCTTGTGACGTTACGGACGCCGGATGGCATCCTGTTCCACAACGAAGTCGGCTACACGATGCCGACGTGGCCGGCGAACCAGACCGATGGGGAGCAGAAGGTCGCCGGTTCGCGCCTTCTGCTGCGCGCCACGCCTCAGGGCCTCCACGTACTGGGCTCGCAACGGGATGAAATGATCTCCGCGCCAGCGGGCGAGCAGGGTGGGTATCCGAAATGGGTCCGGGAGACGTTAGAGGCGTTCGCCCGCGGCGACCCGCCGCCGGCCGGTGCCGATGCGTGCGGCCGGGTGGCCCGGCTGACTCACGCGGCATATCGAATGGCTTCAAGTGCTCCCGGACCGCGCGCTTGAACGGGAATGGCGGCGTGCCCCGGAACCCCGCTGACCGGAACAACGCGGGGTTTATTTCGCGACCCTCGGGTCGAGTGTCGCGCGCGGCAGGCGCATCAGCGACAGCGACAGCATCGCCGGCAGCGTCGTCATGATCGGCAGGACGTAATCATCGGCATAAGCGACGATTTGCGCCTGATGGTTGACCGTTCGATCCAGCATCGCGGCACCCTGCCGGGTCGCCGGATCGAGCCATTGTTGCGCCGGACCACCGGTTTGCAACGCGCGATTGAACGGCGTGACCGAGGCACCGATCATTTCATGCATCGCCTGGGAATTGCGCGCCAGCGCGGATGTCGCGACCGACACCCCGATCGCCGCGCCAAGATTCCGCGGCAGGCTGAACAGCGATGCGCGCTCGGTTCGCATCGATGGAGACAGCGTGACGAAGGCCAGCATCTGGAGCGGACTGAAAACCAGCCCCATGGCCGCGCCTTGGATCACGACGGTGCGGAGAAACTCCCTTGCATGAACGGCAGCGCGACGTTGGCGATGGTCTGGTCGAGCAACTACGGCACCGTGGCGCCGATCGCGCACGCCGTGATCATCGCCCGATGGGGCGTATCGGGATGGACGGCTTCTCCCGGAATGATGGCGATGTTTTCGTCGTCCGGTTGTCCGCTCGGCAAGTGGAAAGGACGCGGACAATGGCCATCCGCCGTCAAACGCCGAACCATTGAGCCGATGGCTTACCCCTCGGCCCGCGGGACCGGCACGGGTTCACGGGCGGCCACGCCATCGCTAATGATGACCCGCGCGAGCGCGCGAGGCCAGGTGGCGAGGAACGGCAAGATGACGATGCGGATGCTCTGGCCAAACATCCCGGCCGCGCGTTATCCGCGCGACGGACGGCGCGAGAACCATGGCAACAAGCAATTCCTCGCTCTCCGCGCCTGACGATCCTGGGCATGCGGGATGCGGCCGAGGTTCTCATCTTTGCCACCCGGGCGTTTGATCCCGATCAGGGGAGGGGCAGTCATGGAAAGCCGTCCGGTCCGTCACGCCATTGTCCTCGCGACCCTTCTGCTTTCGGGTCAGCCGAATCCCGCCGCGGCTGAGGATCAGATCGATCGGTTGCTTCGGAGTGGCCGCGTGCCCGGTCACATGATTCGCGAGTATGGATACTCCGACTTCACCAACCCACTCGGGAAGTTTCTGGATTTTCTGGCCGCCGGAGCATTCGTCAGGGCCCGAGCACTCCAGCCCGCCGCCTGCGCGGAGTGGCTGGCGACCCGCCAGGATTCCCCGCTGACCGGCAAGGTCTGGATTTGGGAGACCGAGATCGACCTTAACACCCTCTGCACTCAACGCTAAGGCGCACCGGCGCCGATGCGCTGGCCGGCGGCTTCGATCCAGCAGTTCTCATTATGGAAAATCGGTCTCTGAACCGGCCGTCCCGAGCCAGTTCCCGCGATTTGGTCCTCTGTCGTTTCAGGCCTGACCGAGTCTGATCGGCCACACTTTTGCGCAAAGTGCGTGAGCCGGCCTTTCAGGCCT
>SHWL01000097.1 GCA_009693865.1 Acetobacteraceae bacterium
AATTCTCATTATGGCGCTGACGCTTGCTTTTTCGTCATCCTCCGGCGTGACCGGAGGATCGGTAGCGGCACATATCCGCGTATAATAGCGCCGGAAAGCAAGGCGTGGTGCCGCTCCGGATCCTCCGGTCGCGCCGGAGGATGACGATTGGGGAGAGGTCAGCAGCCATAATGAGAATTGCTGGGCCGTGTCAGGGCGATTCGGTGCTCGGTTCCCGATCCCATTTTCGAATTGGCGGCGCGGTCCAAAGACGACTCTGGTCCTTCCAGGAACCGGCCTGGGGGGATTCACGAATGGGTTCGATGATATTGCGGGCAAGCAGCCCATGGGATGCGCTGATGTCGGTGCCGGACCACCGGCGTCCCGAAGGGAAGCGTTATCCATTGGCGAGTCTTCTTCTGATCGCGATTGCCGCGATGCTGGCGGGCCGGCGCGATCAACCGGGCATCGTGCGGTGGGGGCGGGGGTTGAACCATGACACGCTGACCGGCATCGGCATCGAGCGGGACCGGGTGCCGGCCCCATCGGTATGGTGCGAACTGTTCCAGGACCTGGATGCCGCCGCCCTGGAACGGGCCCTCGGTGGCTGGGTCACGGGCGAAACGCCGGCAACCGGCCATGTGGCGATCGATGGGAAGGTTCTACGTGGCAGCGCCACCGCGCGGTCCCCCGCCACGCATCTTCTGGCGGCGTTCAGCGCCAGTTTGCAAGGCGTGATTGGCCAGTCGCGGGTGGCGCCAGAAACCAATGAAATCACCGCGGCACTGGAATTGCTGAAAACGCTGCCCCTCAAGGATGTCACCATCACGGGGGACGCGATCTTCACCCAAAGAGCGATCTGTCTGGCGATCATTGACGGCGGCGGAGACTATTTCTTCACGGTGAAGGGCAACCAGCCCGCCCTGAAAGCCGATATCGCAGAGGCCTTCCGGCCGTTTTCCCCCTCGGCGGAATGGTCCGCGCCACCGGACCTCGGGCGGGCCGAAACGATCGAGAAAAGTCACGGCCGGATTGAGGCCCGCCGGATCGAAACCGCCGCGTCGCTGAACGCGCTGCCGGCGCCGCTTTGGGCCGGCGTGGCGCAGGTCTGCCGCATCACCCGGGAACGGATCGTACGCGGCAAGAAAACCATCGTGACCGTCTACGCGATCACCAGCCTCTCAGCGGAACGAGCCAGTCCCGGCCGGCTGCCCGCGTTGAACCGCGTGCACCGGGGAATCGAAAATTGCTTGCATTACGTGCGCGATGTGACGGGCCGGGAAGATCGGGCGCGTGCCAATGCCGGACATGCGCCTCAGGTTCTCGCCGCGTTCCGGAAGACCGCGCTCACGGTTATACGGCGGCTGGGTTTCAAGGTGGTCGAGGGCTTCGAGTACTTGGCTGAGTACCGCCTGGCGGCGGTCCAGGCCGCTCGGGGCTGAGAACCGGATGACCCTGTTGCCGTGTGGAGACGATTTAACCCGCCGCCGATACTTTGGTCGCCGGGGAGACGATTTAGCCTCCCATGGAACGCATCACCTGAATGATCGCGGGCCCACCCGCGATCAGGAACACGCAGGGCAGGATGAAAATGATCATTGGCAGGGTCAGCATCGTCGGTAGACGCGCAGCCGATTCCTCAAACGCGGTCAAAGCTTCCTGGCGCATCTCGGCCGACAGGGTGCGCAGCGCGTCGGTCAGCGGCGTGCCGTACTGGATCGTCTGGATCAGCGTCATCGCCAGCCGCCGGAATGCCTCCAGCCCGCTGCGCTGTCCCAGATTATGCAGCGCGATACGGGTGTCCGACATGATCTGCAACTCGTTCGCCGTCAGCGAAAATTCGATCGCGAGGTCGCGGTAAGACGCCTTCATTTCGTCCGCCACCCGGATCACGGCCGGTCCCAAACCCAGCCCCGCCTGGGCGCAGATGACCATCATGTCGAGTGCGTCAGGCAGACCTTTCTCCAGCCGGCCCATGTAACGTTTGCGCATCCGCTTAACGATCATGTCGGGCAGGAGCAGCCCGATCACGCCGGCCCCGATCGGCACGAACGTGATGATCAGGTCGGGCCAGCCGGTGCGCCGCAGCACAAGCCATGCAATGACCGGCAAGACGGTCATTGCCAGCATCTTGGCGCCGAAGAACACGCCGACACTTTGCTCGCCGCGCACACCTGCGCCGCGTAGCATCGCTTCCAACTGGCCTCGCGTCGCGGCCGGCACGAGTCCGCAATTGAGGATCGCCTGCCCGGCGCCGGAAACCGAGCGGGACAGCATTTGGCGTAGCGGAACCGCTTCGGTCTTGACCGCCGTGACGCGTTCCTCACCATGGATCTGGCGAATGCGCTCGCCGTAGCGTTCCTGCGACCGCATGTCGCGCAACAGCATCCAGGCCGCCGTGCACATCGCCAGCAGGAACAATCCCGCACCGCTCAGCAGGGCATAGCGGGTGGCGGCGTCCATCATGGCAGGACCGACTTGATGATGGCGCGGATCGCAAGCATCCCCAAAGACAGCGAGATCACGGCGGCGCTGAAGAATGTTTTTCCCGTGGGATCGGTGAACAGCAGCATCATATAATTGGGGTTGAGGGCATACAGCATGCCGCCGGTCACGATCGGCAGCATCGCCAGGATCGCTGAACTTGTCCGAGCCTCCGCCGTCATCGCATGGCCGCGGGCTTTCAGCGCGGCGCGCTTGCGAATGACGTCAGCCAGATTCTCCAGAGTTTCGCTCAGGGTTCCACCGGTCTGAGTTTGCAACGCCAGGGCGGTCGCGAAAAACCGGTACTCCGCGAGACCGGTGCGCACCGCGAGTTCGGTCACGGCTTCATCCAATGGTGTGCCGACCGCGATCCGATCGACGAGCCGATTGAACTCTCCCGCCGTCGGTGAGGGCGCCGCGAGCGAGACGTTGCGCACCGCGTCGATGACCGGCACGCCCACGCGGATCGAGCGCACGATCATCGCCAGCGCATCGGGGAATTGCCACAGCAGCGCGCTGCGCCGTTTGTTCTCGATCCGGTTGAAGAACATCCGGCTGACCACCACCCAACAGAGCGGCAGGGCGGCCCAGGACATGGCACCGAGTAAGTCGCTGGCGGCGTAACGGGCGCCGAGCGCGACGGCGAAAGTCCCTGACAGGATGAAGTACCAGCGCGTCGGATACAACGCCGTGCGTTCCAGACTGAAACCGAAAATCCCGGCCACGATGCCGGGCAGGCTGCGCGGGCCGCGCTCGTTCTGTACGGTGAACGCGCTCAATTCGATCTGGGCGGACCGTATATGCGGCGAAAGAATCGCATCCAAACGTTTCGCGCGGCGGTCGTTCCGGGTTTGCGCGCGGGAAACCATGACGCCGCTGAGGCCCAGACCGATCAGGGACAGGCAGGCGCCCATCAGCAATAAATATTGTAGCGCGCCGTCGTTCATTGGTGGTTCGACTCCGCTTCTTGCAATGCCGCCCGCCAGGCGCGGTCGAGTCCGAAATACGACAGCCGCTTCAGGAAGGACGGCGGCACCCGGCTGACGTGATACTTGCCGGTCAGCCGTCCGTCCTGGCCCTCGCCGAGAACCTCGAACTGGAAGATGTCGTTCAGCGTGATGACGTCGCCTTCCATGCCGCAAACCTCGGTGACCTGGGTGACGCGGCGGCCGCCGTCGCGCTGGCGTTCGACCTGCACGATCAGGTCGATGGCGCCGACGATCTGGGTGCGGATCGCGGCGGCGGGCAGGCCCATATGGCCCATCTGCACCATGTTCTCGATTCGGGTCAGCGCGTCGCGGGTGGTGTTGGCGTGAATGGTGGACATCGACCCGTCATGGCCGGTGTTCATGGCCTGCAACATATCGAACGCCTCGCCACCGCGCACCTCGCCGATGATGATGCGGTCGGGCCGCATGCGCAGGGCGTTGCGAACAAGATCGCGCTGATTGATTTCGCCGCGCCCTTCCAGACTCGACGGACGGGTTTCCAAACGCACGACATGCGGTTGCTGAAACTGCAGCTCCGCCGCGTCTTCCACTGTGATCACACGCTCCCCGTGGTCGATCAGGCGCGACATGGCGTTCATCATGGTGGTTTTGCCGGAGCCCGTGCCGCCGGAGACCACGATGTTCAACCGCGCCTGGGAGGCGATTTCGAGCACGCGCGCGACCGGCAGGGTCAGTGCTTTCCAGCGAACCAACTGTGCGAAATCGACCGCCTTTTTGCCAAATTTCCGAATCGAGAGGTACGGCCCTTCCAGCGCCAGCGGCGGGAACACGATGTTGACGCGCGACCCGTCTTTCAGCCGGGCGTCCACCATCGGACTCGATTCGTCGATCCGCCGCCCGACCGCCGCGGCGATCCGCTGACAGACGTTGATCAGATGCGCCGTGTCGCGGAAATGAATATTGGCCAGCGTCACCTTGCCGCCCTTTTCAATGAAAGTGCGGTGCGGGCCATTGACCATGATGTCGGCGATCGAGTCGTCTTCGAGCAATTGTTCCAGCGGGCCAAGACCGGTGATGTCGTGCACCAGCTCATTCGCGAGGACATGCTGCTCTTTCGCGTTGAGTTGATACCGCCGCTCGGTCGCGAGTTCTGAAACCAGCCGTTCGACATCCAGGATCAGCCGCTCGGCCGGCATGGTGGCGACGATGTTCGGGTCGAGCCGCGCCAGACAGGCGTTGCGCAGTTCGGTGACGATGTCCTCGGTGATCGGGGACCCGGCCGCGATCAGCTCGCGCAGGCTTTCGGGACCTTGTTCGGCGATCCGCGGGGCGGCGAAGACGTCCGTTGACCGGCGGCCGAACACTGGGGCGTTGGGCGCGATCATGCCCGCCTCTTGGAAGCGGACCTTTGAAACATCGAGAACAAGCCGCGTTTGGCCCGCGCCGCGATTGGGATCGGGCCCTCGCCGCCGGAATCGAGCAGGCGGATCGAGGCAACCTGGCGGGCGATATCGGTGATGCCGTTGCGGAATCCAGCGCTGCTGACCATCGCCGGCTCGCCAAGCGTGGCGGCATTGCCAACCTGTCTGGGCAAATCCGGGATCGCGACATCGACTTTCATTTTCAGGGCTTCTTCAACCTGTTTCCGGTTGAGGCCACCGGGCACGCCCATGCGGTTGAGCACGACGACCGCGCGCTGGTCCTGACCCGGTCCTTTCGGCAGGCTCAGCAGCCTGACCGTGTCGCGGATCGCGGCAAGCGAGGGATCCATCACCAGTATGCGCTGATCCACGATGTCCAGCAGATCGCGATACAACGATACCGGGGCAAAGGGTACGTCGGCGATGATGAAATTGTACCGGTTACGCAACGCGACCAGCAAGGCCTGCGCGGCGCCAGGCGCGTGGTTGGTTTGCGACGAGATCTTTTCCTCCGCCGCCAGCACATGCAGCCGGTCCGCGGCTGGTTGCGCGGCGCGCTCGGCGAGCAAACTGTCGATCCGGTCCGGGGCTTCCAGAGCCATCCGCAGTCCTGGGCCAGGCTGCACGTTCAACAGGAAAGCCGTTGCGCCGAGATGCGTGTCAGGATCGAGCAGCACGGTATGGCGGCGCATGACGACGCCGAAATGCCAGGCGAGATTGACCGCGATGGTGGTCGCGCCGACGCCGCCGCGCACGCCGGTGATGGCGATCGCCCTCCCACCCAGCATGGCGGGAGCGGCGAAGGCACTGCCTTGCACAAAGGGACCGAAATGGCGCAGCACCTTGTCGCGGGAGATCGGCTTGGTGAGATATTCCGCCGCGCCCATCCCACGAGTAATCTCACGGTAGAAATCCGCGTGTTCGACCTCGCCGATCACGAGCACGCAAACATCCGGCTCGACGACGTTGGCCAATTCGCTCAACGCGCTCAGCGGCTGTTCCTCGCCGGAGATATCGATCACCAGCGCCCGCGGGGTGGCGAATTTCTGCATCGCGGCGATCGCGGCGCGAATGCCGCCCCGGCGTAAGTCCAGCGATTCGCTGGTCGCATCGGCGAGGCCTTCACGCAGGGCTTCCTCGCTTTTGCCGTCGGTCAGGAAGCCAATGAGGGTAGGGCGATCGTGGCGCCCGGCGCTTTGATCCGTGGGGGGAACGAGCGCCGCGAGATTGAGCCGTCCGTCTTCGGGGGGCATGAGATCAGGTTCCTCCGGCGGGCGGTGCTGAGCCCGCGCTGCCGCCCGCGCCGGCCCCGCTGGCGCCCGCGGACCCACCGGACAACGGGGCGGTCTTGTTGCTCCAGACGCGATCGACGGCGTCGGATTCACCTGCCACCCGGCGGCGGTTCGAATGCCGTCCGCGCGTCAGGTCGGCGGGGTTGGCGGCCATGGCGGTGATGTTGTGCGTGTTGCTATCGGCCGGATGCCACATGTAGGAGCGCTTCAGTGGATCGAACTGGTCGCAACCGGACAGGGCCAGCGGGCTGAACACGACCAAGGTGGTGATGAGGCGGCCCAAAGGGAGTTTTGGCATGGTTGACCTCATCGTACGATGAACCCGGCGGCGGCCGGTCCGCGCGGCGTGACGGAACCGTCACGATTAGGCACCTGCCGGCCCAGTACCAGGCGGTCGAAATCGCCCGGCACCTGATATCCATCGCCTGGAATTCTCAGTTGCGCCACGTTCTGGACCGGGCGGACCAGGATCGGCGTGATCACGATCACCAGCTCGGTTTCTTCCCGCGTCATGGCATTGTTCTTGAACAGGCCGCCAATGATCGGCGTGTCGCCCAGACCGGGCAGGCCGGAGTTGTTGTTGTTGCTGGACGTTTGCAGCATGCCGGCGATGGCGAAGGTCTCGCCGGAACCGAGTTCGACGGTGGTCTCGGCGCGGCGCACCAGCAATCCGTTGACCACGCCGCCGCCGGGCAATGTCGTCGTGTTGGTCGAGTCGAGCTGACTGACCTCGGGCTTCACATGCAGGTTGATCCGGCCATCGCTCAGGACGGTTGGGACGAAGCTCAGCAGCACGCCGTAGGGTTTGAATTCGATCGTGACGGAGTTCGGGTTGGTGCCGCCGCCCGCCACCGCATAGGGATACTCGCCGCCGGACTGGAATGTGGCGGTCTGCCCGCTCATGACCGTCAGGTTCGGTTCCGCGAGGATGTGCGCCAGGCCATCCTTGGCCAGCGCGGTTAACAGGGCGTTGAAACAAGGGCCACGGAAGCCGGGAGGTAGCAGCCCGCCGGTCGCGACACCGGCACAGCTTGCGTCGTTCAGCAACGCGTTGACGATCGGCAGGCCGCCCGCCAGCTTGCCAAGCGAGGCGACGCTGCTCCAGTTCAGGCCAAGCGAGCGGGAGACGCTGCGTTTCATCTCGGCGATCTTGACCATCAGCGTGACCTGGGTCGGCGCGGAGATCGACATCTGATTGCTGATTGATGTGTTCTCGCCCGTCGCGAAGCCTTTCGCGATCGTCACGGCCTGCGCCGCGTCCGCCGCGTTCGCGACCCCGCCGGTCAGCAGCAATCCCTTGCCCTGGGGCCGGACCTGAACCTGGCTGCCGGGGACCAGGCGGGCGATCGCGCCTTGCGCCTCACGCGCGCCGAAGCCCGAGGGCCGGACCGTGATTTGGTAGTCCGCGAGCAGACGGCCCAGCATGTCGACGGCGGCGATGGTGGTCTGCCCGGCGCCGACACCGAAGACGAACAGGCTGGTGGAGCTGGCGGGCCGGACCTCGGCCACTTTGGGATCGGCGACGTAAATATTCGCGGCGGGCAGGGTCAGCGTCAGGATTCTACCGCTGCCGGCTTCGAACGACATGGACCCGTGGAACGGTTTCGGGATGTCCAAGACGGCAGGCGCCGGTGCCGGCTGATCCATCGGCATCTGTGGCATCAGGTCCTGCCCCGGCTGTTGTCCCCCAGGTGCCTGACCCCGGACCTGGGCCTGGGCCGGGCCCGCGAAAGCGGCGGACATGGCGAGAGCACAAAGGGCGATACCGACACTCAGAAATCTGTCCGCGGACCTACGCATCAGAATTTGAATTCCTTCGCTTCGTTCGGGCCCGAGAAGACCCGAAGCGGGGTTTCGACCGGTGGTGGCGGTGGCGCCGCGATCACGATCGGCGCGGGGGCCGGCGCGGGTAGCGGTTTGTCGACGAGGTCGGGCAGGATGTCAGATGCGAAGGTCGCTTCCCGTTTCGTTTCGGTCTTCGCATTGCCTGCCAGCATACTCGCGGCGCGCACCGAAACGGACAGACGGCCCAGACGCATTCCGACCGACACCCGTTGTGCCTGGTCTTCGTCAACTTCCAACGTCACGGTGCGATTTTGCGCATCCAGGGTTGCCGGGGCGTTTCTGTTTGGCACGGTCTGAACTAATTGCGAGTCGACCGCGACGACGCGCACATTTGTCAACACGGTGTGCGCGCTGATTCGGCGGCCGATCCCGGCGGACGGATCGTTATTCATTTGCGTCAGAATCAGATCGACCCGATCGCCGGGCCAGATCAGGCCGGACGACCCGCTGGCGGCATCCACGTTGATTGTCACCGCGCGCATGCCTGGCGACAGCACGGCGGCCATGAAGCCATGATCGGAGGGACGCATCAGATCGTCGCTGCGAAACGCTTCGCCGGCGCCGAGACTCCGTTTCACCATCGCGCCCATCAGGCCACGGCGGCCCTCGGTGGTGTCGAGGCTGTATTCCTTGACCATTTCCTCGACGGGAACTTCCTTGATCTGAACATCGTCGGACGTCAGCAGGCTGCCACCCGGGATGGCCTGCGCGGTCACCAGAATGACCTTGGTGGGCCCCGGACCGCCCAGACTCATGGGCCGGGTGGTGATCCATGCGACGGTGCCGAAACCGATCAGGCCCATGGACATTAATATGAAGAACGCGACGCGAACGATCATGGCGCACCTCCGTTACAGATGACGAACAGGAATCCGAAGGCGATGGCGCAGGCATAGGGCAGCGGCCCGCCGCGGCTGATTCGCCATTGTTCAGCCCGCAACCCGCGCGACAGCAACGAGTTCGGGCGTGGCCGGTGTGGTGGCGCGACCACGCGGCGCGCCAGCATATAAGTGAGCGCGTGCGCGGCACCGGCCAGCGACATCGCGACGACGAAGCTGGAAACCATGGCCGGTGGCAAAACGATCACGATGGCGCCAAGGAGTTTCACATCGGCGCCGCCCATCCAGCCGCGCCGCCAGCAAATCGCCGCCGCGACGAAAACCGCGAGTCCGATGCCGCCGCTGATCAGCAGGCGATCGTCGGCCAGGCCGGCGGCAACGCCGAAGCCGGCGATCACGAGGGACATCCAGTTTGGCACGGTCCGCGAAACGACGTCGTGACCGGCCGCGAGCAGTAATATGGCGCCGCTGGCCAGGGTCATCGCCGCGGTAATCGCCGAGGGCCAGGAATGCAACAGCAAGTGCGACATCCGGTGCCTCGATCAGTCGATGTTCAGGCCTTAAGAAACGCAAGGCGCGGCGGCGAAGTTCGCCGCCGCGCCCATCGGGTTTCCAGAGTGAAAACCAGAGATATCAGAGGCTGCCGCCGATGCCCGAGAACTTGGTCGACAGGTTGTTCGCGAGCAGGCTGAAGCCAACGGCGATCGTGGCGACAATCACGCCAGCGATCAAACCATATTCCAGAGCAGTCACGGCGCGGCGGTCGAGCTTCATTTCCAGCCAGGTTTTCGCGTATTCAATCATGATGGTCTCCCACAGATGCATTGCCCAAACGCGACTGCCCGGAAAGTTCCGTCCGAACTCGCGCAAACGGAATTCAACACGGGTTTGGTTACCCGGGAGTTACATCGCCGGGAAAATTGGCGAGTGGTTAAAGTTTGTTCATGGGGGGAAACTTTTGGGTAAAGAAGGGTGTGGGACATCGGCGCGGTGCGTTTTGCACAAATGCGAAAGGTGGCGAATGGAAGCAACGGGCTGGAACATTCGTTCGTGGCTGACGCGGGAACGCGCGATTGGGTACGCGTCGATTCTGGCGCTGACCGAACTGGGCTTGTTCGCGCTCTGCGTGGCAGGCGCGCATGGATTGATCGTGAAGCTCGACCATCAAACCAGCACCGACTTCGTTAGCTTTTACGCGGCGGGCGCGCTGGCCGATGCCGGCACGCCCTGGCTGGCGTACGATCGCGCGGCACATCACGCGGCGGAGCAGGCAGCCGCGAGCGCGGAGATTCCATATAATTACTTCTATTACCCGCCGGTGTTCCTGCTGCTTTGCGCGGGCCTCGCGCGGTTGCCTTATCTGCTCGCCTTCGTCCTGTTCCAGATGGCAGGCGCGACGGTCTGTTTTCTCGCGGTCAGGTTAATCCGGCGCGATCTTCCTCCGGTCGTGTTCCTGGCGTTTCCGGCTTTGTGGTGGGCGATCGGAACCGGGCAGAACGCTTTGCTGACCGCCGCTTTGTTCGCGGCCGGCACGGCATTGACCGACCGGCGTCCCTGGCTTTCGGGGCTGTGTTTCGGCGCGCTTTGTTATAAGCCGCATCTAGGCCTGTTGGTCCCGGTGGCACTGATCGCCGGCGGGCATTGGCGCGTGGTCCTGGGGGCGGCGGGCACGGTCCTGGCGCTGGCCGGAACATCGGCCGCGGTATTCGGCGCCGTTACCTGGGAGGCGTTCCTACAGGCCGCGATGTCCCCGGGCGAGGTCTACGGGAGCCAGGCGATCTTCATGGGCGGGCTGACCAGCCCCTATGGCGTGGCGATGATGCTTGGCGCCGGACGGACGGTGGCGATCGCGGCGCAGGCCGTGGCGATCCTGTTCGCCGCGGGGGTTGTCGCCCAGGTCTGGCGTGGGAATGCGGCTTTGCCGGCGCGCGCGGCGGTGCTGTTGGCGGCCACGCCGATCGCGGTACCAGTACTGATGTTCTACGATCTGATGCTGGTTTTCGTGGCGCTGGTCTGGCTCAGCCGCGTGAGATACGCGGCGCCCTGGACCCGGGCGGCCATGGCGGTGGTGTTCGTGCTGCCGCTGTTCTCGGGCAATCTGGCCACTGAAACTCATTGGATGGTGGCGGCCATTGCCGCCGGGTTGGCGTTTGGCGTGACCCTGGCGGCAATCTGGCCGGAGGTGGGGTTGCCGCGGCGGCCAGCGTGCCGGCCGCCACTGACCAGGGTGGGCCTCGCCTGAACAAACGACCGGTTTGAACCGGTCCAGCCGGGATCAAAGATTGACCGGCGCGCCGGTCCAGACGGCCCGGTACAGCGCCACGATTTCCTCGGCGTTCGGAACCCGCGGATTGTTGTTCGGGCTGCCCGAGGCCAGCGCCTGCTCCGCCATCAACGCCATCTTGCCGTTCCAGTCCGCCTCGGAAATCCCGAACCCGGCGGGCGAGGGCACTGAAAGGTCCTGGTTCAGTTTCTCCAGCCCGGAGACCAGCTTCGCCGCCGCCACGCCGTCGTTGTCGGAGGCCGCGGCGAAGCCCGAACGGCGGGATGCCTCGGCATAGCGCGCCTCGGCTCCCGACACCGAATAGCGGGTCAACACGGGCAGCAGCATCGCGTTGGACAGACCGTGCGGGACGTGGAAATGCGCCCCGATTGGGCGTGACATGCCGTGCACGAGCGCCACCGAACTGTTGGAGAAGGCAAGCCCGGCCTGGGTCGCGCCGATCATCATGGCCTCGCGCGCGGCGTGGTTCCCGGGCTCGGCATAGGCCGCGCGGAGATTCTTGCCGATGAGGTCCATCGCCGCCAGGGCCAGCGCGTCGGAGAACGGATTGGCCCGTTTGGAGACAAAGGCTTCCAGAGCGTGCGTGAAGCTGTCGATGCCTGTATCGGCGGTGGTGCGGGGCGGCACCGTCAGGGTGAGTTCGTAGTCGACGATCGCCGCCAGGGGCAGGCAGCCAAGGCCGTTGATGAGCATCTTTTCGCCGCGCTCATGGTCGGTGATGACAGTGAAGCGGGTGCATTCGCTTCCGGTGCCGGCCGTCGTGGGAATGGCGATCACCGGCACCGCGCCGCGATCGGCCGCGACCGGGACTTTGTAATCGCGCATCTTGCCGCCGCCGCCATCCGCCCTTGGGGCCAGGATCGCGATCGCTTTCGCGGTGTCGATAGGCGAGCCGCCGCCGAAGCCGATCAGGCAATCGTAGGGGGCTTTGGCGAAGACCCTGACGCCCGCCTCGATCACCGTGTCGTCGGGTTCGGGGATCGTGTCGCTGAACACGTCCGCCTGGATGCCCGCCGCGGCCAGGGGCGCGAGGCAGCGATCGATCAGCCCGAGTTTCACCATGAACGGATCGGACACGATCAGCGGGCGGGACAGGCCGAATTTGCTCAGGACTTCAGCGATCTGTTTCACCGCGCCGCCGGCGACGAGAAGCATGCGCGGGGCGGCGATATTGGCGTTCACGGTGGTCATCGGCGTCCTCTTGGAAGGCGGGGTCATGAAGGCTGGCCCTGTCGAGGAGGGGTTTAAACCGGATCGGGACGGCGTGGAACGCCCATATGGCTTGCGGGGTGGGCGCCGTCTACCGCATGGCGGCCTTACTGGTCAGCGTCATGTCCTCGTAAGGCCCGGTAAAGGGGTAGCCCTTGATCAGTCCGATCCCCGATTGACCGACACGCGGACCAACGCCGACGATCGACGCGAGTTGCCAGATCGGAACATACATGGTGCGTTCATGTAACAGGTCCTGCATCTTGTGCAGGATCGCGGTGCGTTTCGTGCGATCCATTTCTCGCGCCTGCGACGGGAACAGCGCGTCGATTTCGGGGTAACTGCCGTAAGCGTAGACGCCACCCGCGACGGCGAACTGCTGCAGGCGCGTCGCGGCATTGCCAAACGCCCCGCTGCCGCCCTGGACGATACCCTGATATTTCTTCTCAGCGTAGCCTTTGAAGAACGCGACCCGCTCCAGCGGGCGGAGCTTCGCGCGAATGCCCACGGCGGCGAGGTTGCTCATCGCGGCTTCCGCGAGGGGCGCATAAACGTGATCGCAGGTATAAAATCCGGCATCGAAACCATCCGGGTAACCTGCTTCCGTCAATAATTGTTTCGCTCGGGCGGGGTCATACACCGGCGCGGGCATCTGCTTATAAAATTCAAAATTCTCGGGGATCACATTGCCGGTGACGTGGGAATAGCCAAGCGTGATGGCTTTGTTGATGGTGCGCTGGTCCAGGGCGAACGCGGCGGCGCGTCTGACCTTTGGATCGTGCCAGGGAGAGCGCGGATCCCACTGCTCCGGAAAATATAGCCAGAAGGTCGCGGAGCCAATCGTCGCGTTGACCGTCAGGCCGGGGGTGCGCAGGATTTCTCTGGCGATTTCGCCGCCCATGGAATAGGCGGCATCGATCTCTCCGCGTTTCAACGCGACAAGCCGCGTGGATTCGTCGGGGATGACTTTTAACACCAAACGCTTGATATTTGGAGTTTTCCGCCAGTATTGCTCGTTGGCTTCCATCACCAGTTCGACCCCTGGCGTGAACGACACGAACTTGTACGGTCCGGCTCCGATGGGCGCTTTCTTGAACCCGTCCGCGCCGGTTTTTTCCACATAGGCTTTTGGAACGATCCAACCGGCGCCGGTCGCGTTCCCGTAATATGTCAGGAAGTCCGGCCATGCCTCATTCAGGCGAAAGCGAATGGTGCCGGGAGATGGAATTTCGACCGCGGCGACCCGCTGCTTCAAATCGGCATGGCCCGCGCCGCGATATCGCTCGAATGAGAATTTCACGTCCTCCGCGGTGACGGGGGCGCCGTTGTGGAATGTCACGCCCTTGCGCAGCACGAACTCAAAGCTCAGCCCGTCGGGTGAGACGATATAGGATTCGGCGAGGCTGGGAGTGAGGTTTCCCGACGGCATGGATTTGATCATGGCGTCGTGCAAGGCATACATGATTAAATAGGGCGTGATGATCCCGGACGTTTCGGCGGGGTCAAACCATGTGGGTGCCAGGGAGATATGGGCCCCAATCGTCATCTGACCATGAGGTTGCGCGCGGGCCGGCGCGGTCAGCGCGATGACGATCAGGCATGCGGCGATTGCCCGGAGTATCTGTTTACCGCGCCGCGGAATAAATCGGCGGTTAATGAATTGACTCATGATACCCCCCTGAGCTGGCTCGTTTTCAGAGCCTTGAGGCGAGGCTACGGCGGGCTCCCGTGGATGTCACGCCCTTTCTCTTGCAGGGCGATATCTGTTCGAGTGGCTTCTCGCGAGGTGTGGTACCGATAAAGCCCCGGAAGTGTTTCATCCCGGTGGACCATTGGCGGCGTTCGAGGGACCGCGCGCTCGGACGGCCTGGCGATGGTCCTGATTGGTCCGCTCGTAGAACAAAATCCGCCCGTCAGGAAGAATCTGATTCATGACGTCGAAATCCCGGATATCACGCGTCAGGACCGTCAAGCCGTTCGCCATGGCGTGCAGATACAGGGTCGCATCGTTCAAAGCGGCGAGCTGGCGCTCAGGCGGGGGGCGCCCAGGTGGGAGGTCGCGCAGGCGGGAGATGAGCCCGGCGAGAATGCCGGCCTCGATCGTGATCCGACCGGCGGCGGTTTCCAGACGGTGCGACGGGATGGCGGCGACGGCGCGCGCGATCGTCTGTAGGACGGCCGCCGTGCCGGGATGGCGTGGATCCAACCGGCCGAAACCATGTACCAGCTCCGCCACGCATACCGCGAGGTGATTCGATGTGCGAAGCGCCAGCAGGGCATCCAGTTCAGGCGGGCTGTTGCCTTGAAGAACATCGATGTACACACAGGTATCCAGTAGCAGCTCCCCACCCGGCGAGGGTTGGGGGGGCAGTTCCGATCTGGAGCGCCGGCGGATAGGTTGCGTGAAACGATGCGGCTTGATCCGGCGCAACGAGCGCCGGAGGTCAAACATCAAGGGCAATGTCCTTCGAAACCTTACCTTTGAGGGCAAGCAGCCGGGAGCTGAAATCGTCTTCCAGCGCCACCTTTGACAGGGCATACAACAGCAGTTCCGAATCCGATTGAATCCCGGAACGGTCTTTCGCGGCTTCCAGGAGGGCCGAGGGAACCCGGCCGCCTACCATTTTGTCCTTGGCGCCGATCAGACCCCGATCGCGCGCCGCCGAGATCGTACCCGCGCGACGGTCCGGTGTGGGCTGATCGACGTCGAGGTTCGTCTCGCGGCGGCTGGAACTCATGATGCGCTCCCTGGTTGTTAGACAACACAGGCTTTATGTTTGACATGTCAAGCGCGATGTCCGCGCTCGCTTCTTCCCAGGTATTGCCCAAGGGACGATATTCGGCTCGGCCGCCGCGAACCAGCAGTGGATTACCCGGCCGAGCGGTCCCCCGCCGCATCCCGCCTCTCGGCCATTAACGCCATGCGTCGCGCGGCGGCCGGAGCCACGCGATCCGTCCCGATCCCCTCCGTCGCCGGCAGTTCCGCCGCCCGATGGCACGCGACCCAATGATCCGCGGCCCATTCCGTGGGCGCTGGCGTTTCCTCGCGGCACCGGTCGATCATATACGGACATCTGGTGTGGAACCGGCACCCGGGAGGCGGATCCATCGGGCTCGGAACATCGCCGTCCGCCACCGCGCGGCTTCGGTCCCGATGCGGATCGGGCCGGGGAATCGCCGCCAGCAGCGTTCGCGTGTAGGGATGCCGCGGATCGCCGAACAACGCTTGTTTTGGCCCGATCTCGACGATCTGGCCGAGATACATCACCGCCACCCGGTCCGCGACATGCTTTACGACCGCGAGATCGTGCGCGATGAACAAATACGACAACCCCAGCCGGCGTTGCAGATCCCGCAGCAGGTTCACAACCTGCGCCTGGATCGACACATCCAGGGCCGAAACCGGCTCATCGCAAACGATCAACGCCGGTTCCACCGCCAGCGCCCGCGCGATGCCGATGCGCTGGCGCTGCCCGCCGGAGAACTCGTGCGGATAACGCGCCGCGTGATATCCGGCCAAACCAACCAGGTTCAGCAACTCCTCCACCCTGGCCCGGCGCGCGGAGGGGCGGCCCAGACGATGCAGGATCAGCGGTTCCTCAAGGATCTGGCCGACGGTCATGCGCGGGTTCAGCGAGCCGAAGGGATCCTGGAAGACGATCTGCATGCGCCGCCGCAGCGCGCGCAACGGCGCGCCGGACAGTTCATGGATATAAGCTCCCTCGAACCGGATCGTTCCTGTGGTCGGCTCGATCAGGCGCAGCACCAAACGGGCGGTCGTGGATTTGCCGCAGCCGGACTCGCCCACCAGAGCCAGGGTCTCGCCGCGCCCGACCGAAAAGGAAACGCCGTCGACCGCGCGCACGACGCCCGCCGCCCGGCCGAACAAAACGCCTTTCTGGGCCCGGAAATGCCGGGAGAGGTTTTCGACCGTCAATATCGGTTCAGCCATGATGGCGCGCGTTCACGGTTTAAGACCGAACTCCGCCGCCAACAGCGCATAAGACCGACGCCGAGCCTCCGGATCGTGCACCGTCGACAGGATGGCGATTTCCGTGATGCCATGCGCCGTGGCCAATGCCCGCAGCTTCCCGCCGACGACATCCGGCGTCCCGTAAATCGCCCGCGACCGTAACCTGTCGATCCGAGCCTTATCGCCCTCGGACAGCACCGTCGCCGCGGCTTCCTCGGGCGAGGGCAGAGCGGCATATATGCCCTTATCGCGGTTCAGCCGGGAAATCTCTCGCGAACTGAACAGACGCGCCGCCTCCGCCTCGGTTTCCGCCGTGACAGCCCAGACACATAACGCGCCATGCGGCTCCGGGTGTGCGAGAGAGGGGCGGTAACCCTCGCGGTAAAGCTGGAACGCCTGCTCAATCCCGCGCCCTTCCGTGATGAAATGCGCATAACAAAACGGCAGTCCGAAATACGCCGCCACCTGGGCGCCAAAGTCGGAACTCCCCAATATCCACACCTCAGGCCGCGTCTCCCCCTGAGGCTGTGCGCGGATGTCCCGGAACGGATGACCTTCGACCAGCTTCACGCCTTCCGTCCAATGGATCAGATCGCGCACGGCGGCGGGGAACTCGTCCGCCGCGCTGTCGGCCCGAGGATTGAGCGCGAAAGCGGTCCGCCCATCCGAGCCCGGCGCGCGGCCAAGCCCCATATCGATCCGGCCGGGAGCAATGGCATCAAGGACGCGGAACTGCTCAGCCACTTTGAGCGAAGAATAATGTGGCAACATGATCCCGGCGGAACCTACCCTGATCCGGCTGGTCGAGGCGGCGATGGCCGCGATCAAAATCTCTGGCGCGGTGCCAGCCTGACTGTCGGAGTTGTGGTGCTCGGCACACCAATATCGCGCATAGTCAAGGCTTTCGCAGTACTGCGCCAGCCGGATGCTCTCGCGGATCGACGCGCCGGCCGGCCTCCCGGTCACGATGGTGGACTGGTCGAGAACGGAAAGATTCAGCACGCGGCGCTCCTGAACATCGAGACCACGTATGATCACGCGGACGACGCCGGGCGCAAGGGCGCTGGTCCGGAAGGCATTGGGGTTCCACCCCAAACCCCGCCAGAGGGCGCCGCCCCATACGCGCGAAGTTAGGGTGGCCTGATCTGGCAGGCCTGGAGCGTCCTGCGTCTGGGCGCCTCCTCAAGGTGGCGGCGGAACCGTAACAGGGCGGCGCGGTTTGTCAGTTTTGGTCTGGGCAGAATGGCGTC
>SHWL01000098.1 GCA_009693865.1 Acetobacteraceae bacterium
GTGGCCGCATGAATTCTGGGGCCGCGTCAGCGACCCCACCCAGCCGCCTTCTGGCGGCTCACGCCTTGCAGGTCGCGTCAGCGACCTGACCGGCCGCTTTGAGCGGCCAACAATCTAAAGCCCCCGGCTCTGCCGGGGGATATTTACTGAACCGATTGCCGCTCAGCGTGGATTCATTCAGCAAGCGCACAACCGAAAACTACCCGTGTTTGGGTCGTATATTAAGCGGAACCACACGCTTTTCGCGGATGCACCGCAGTATGGAGTACCAGTTGTCCTCTACAATCACAGCAATGCAACGTATAAGAGCGTGGTTGACAGCCTAGAGGAAGTAGCGACCGAGTTTCAAAATAAGCTTAAGCTGTAGGTACTGAACGATGGCGAAGAACGAACTTCGAGATCTCTTCCGCGCGGTCCTCGCTGCGGTAGAAGGCCTTACCGAGGAAGAGCTTGACCTCCTGCTGGCAAGACGAGCGCGATTGAAGCTCGTGGTCGAACCATTTCGGCTAAAGGCCTCCGGGAGGACTGACCTGCCGCTGTGGAGAGATCGGCTAAACGTTGGACGGGTACTTGACGACCTACTCCATTCTGGAAGCCGAGAAGAAGGGAACTCAATCTTAGAAGCCGCGTCCCTGACCAAGATGGATCTTGAGCAAATCGCACGTCATTTGAACCTGCCACTCCTCAAGCAGGACAATACCGAGCGATTGAGAGACAAGATACTTGAAGCGACCATAGGATCACGCCTCAATTCGGAAGCCATACGGAGGCCACAGGCAATTTGACCTAAATGCAGTAGGCCTGGATCCATCCAGCCGATGAGGCGGGACTCAAACGGCGGAGGGCAGCCAGTCCCCACTGATTCAACCCGCCTAGATTTATCGCCTTCGAAAAAGCCCTGAGCTACGGAGGTCAGGCCTCGCCCCGGCGTGTGCCTCCCGCACGCCTCTCACATTGGCCAAACCGACGAACCGATGCGATCGCTTACCGTGACAAGTCCGCACCCCCAGCAATCGGCACCATGGCCGCGTGGCCCCATATCTTCCCACCACCCGGCGAACGCGATACCCACACTGCATTCGCATTCCCCGGGACGCCCCACGCATGCCTCTCCCCCGCACTCCTTCCCTCCGGCTCGACGGCCGCCGCGCTTTGGTCACCGGCGCCGGCCGCGGTATCGGCCTCGCCGCCGCGGCGGCGCTGGCCCAGTCGGGTGCGCATGTCGTCCTCGCCGCGCGGACCGCGTCCGAAATCATCGCGGCGGCGGAGGAAATTCGCGCAGAGGGCGGCAGCGCAGAGCCCCTGGTCCTCGACGTCACCGACACCGCCGTGGTGAAAACCACCATCGAAGCCCAGGCCCCGTTCGATGTCCTGGTCAACAACGCCGGAACGAACCGCCCGCGCACCTTCCTGGACGTGACCGAGGACGATTACGATGTCATCACGACCCTGAACCAGCGCGCCGCTTTTTTCGTCGCGCAGGCCGTGGCCAAACGCATGGCCGAAGCGCGGATAAAGGGCTCCATCATCCATGTGTCCTCCCAAATGGGCCATGTCGGCGGCCAGCGGCGCACGGTTTATTGCATGACCAAACACGGGATCGAGGGTCTGACCAAAGCCATGGCGATCGATCTCGCGCCGCTTGGCATCCGAGTGAACTCCATCGGTCCCACCTTCATCGATACGCCACTGACGCGCCCGTTCTGGAACGACAAAGCCTTCCATGACGAGGTGATCGGCCGCATAAAACTCGGACGCCTTGGCACGGTCGAGGATCTGATGGGCGCCGTCGTGTTCCTCGCCTCCGACGCGGCGGCGTTGATCACGGGGACATCTTTGGTTGTCGATGGCGGTTGGACGGCGGAGTAAGCGACATGATCCGGATATTGAAACACGGCGCGACGGACGCGGAAAAGTCCGAGGCCGATCGCAAGGTAAAGCAGACCGTGGAGGCGATCCTCGAAGATATCGCCACCCGAGGCGACGTGGCGGTCCGCGAACTCTCGGCGAAATTCGATAAATGGGAGCCGGACTCGTTCCGGCTCACCAGCACCCAGATCGACGACCTGATCGCGACGTTACCGGAACAGGTCATTACCGATATTAAATTCGCTCAAACGCAAATCCGGCGGTTCGCGCAGGCGCAAAAAGCAGCGCTGGTCGATATCGAGGTGGAAACACTCCCGGGCGTTCGCCTCGGTCATAAGAACATTCCGGTCGCAAGTGTTGGATGTTACGTCCCCGGTGGGCGATATCCGATGGTCGCCTCCGCGCATATGTCCGTGCTGACCGCCAAGGTCGCGGGAGTGAAACGCGTCGCCGCCTGCACGCCGCCACTGAACGGCGTACCGCCTGCCGCGACCGTCGCGGCCATGCACCTCGCCGGCGCGGATGAGATTTATCTGCTTGGCGGCATTCAGGCGGTGGCGATGATGGCCCTGGGCACCGGCTCCGTCCCGCCGGTCGATATGCTGGTTGGTCCCGGCAACGCTTTCGTCGCCGAAGCGAAACGGCAATTGTTCGGGCGCGTCGGCATCGATCTGCTCGCCGGGCCGACGGAAACGCTGATCATCGCCGACGACACCGCCGACGCCGAAATCTGCGCCACCGATCTTCTTGGCCAGGCCGAGCACGGCCCGACCTCTCCCGCCGTGCTTCTGACAACCTCGAAACGGATCGCGAATGGCATCGAAGCCGAAGTCCAGCGTCAGTTGAAAAACCTGGAAACCGCCCCGATCGCCGGCGCCGCCTGGCGCGATTACGGCCAGGTAATCCTGTGCGACACCGACGAGGAACTGGTTTCCGAAGCCGATCGAATTGCCTCCGAGCACGTGCAGGTCATGACCAAAGACCCACGCTGGTTCCTGGAACGGATGACCAATTACGGCGCGTTGTTCCTTGGCATGGAAACCAACGTCGCGTACGGCGACAAGGTGATCGGCACCAACCACACGCTACCGACGAAGCGCGCGGCGCGTTACACCGGCGGGCTGTGGGTCGGGAAGTTCCTCAAAACGGTCACGTATCAACAGGTCTCGCCCGAGGCAACCGCGATGATCGGCGAATATTGCTCCCGCCTGTGTGCCATCGAGAATTTCGCGGGCCACAAGGAACAGGCCGATTTGCGTGTCCGCCGCTACGGCGGCAAAAACGCCGCCTGACAAGGAGACCGGCCATGAGCACAACGCGCGCCCCGAAACAGAAAGCCCCCGCGCTGACCTGCGACAGTCATTTCCACATTTTCGGTCCGTACGACAAATTTCCCCTCAGCGCGACCCGCGGCTACAATCCCCCGGTCGCGCTGGTCTCGGACTATCTGGCGATGGCCGAATCCCTCGGCATCGAGCGCATGGTCGTCGTGCAAGCCAGCGTCTCCGGCACCGACAACGCGGTGACGCTGGATGCGGTGCGCCAGTTCGGTCAGCACCGGGCCCGCGCGGTGGCCGTGATCGACGACTCCTTCACCGATGCCACTTTGAAACAAATGCACGACGCGGGCACGCGCGGCGTGCGGTTCAATGTGTCCACTGGCAATGGCACGCCCATCGATCAACTGGAGCCGATCGCCAGGCGCATCGCACCCCTCGGTTGGCATATCCAGGTTTATATTGAGGGCGAAAGCCTCGCCACGATGGGCCCGACATTGGCCAAGGTGCCGGTGCCGATCGTCATCGATCATTGCGGCGGCGTCAGAGCCGGTCTGGGTCTGGAACATCCCCAGTTTCAGGACCTGTTGCGCCTGCTGGACTCCGGCAATGCGTTCATAAAAACCTGTTCCTACCGCGTTTCTTCCGCCGGCAAGCCCTGGGCCGACTCAGCGCCGAACGTCAAAGCCCTCGTCGCGCGCTTCCCGGAACGTTGCATTTGGGGCACGGATTGGCCGCATCCGCAAATGAACCCGTCGCCCGAAGCCGGCCTGCTGCTGGACCAGTTCTTCGAGTGGGTACCGGATGCCGCCACACGCCAGCGCATCCTGGTCGATACCGCAGCGAAACTTTACGGCTTCTGATCGCATATGGGACCGCGCGTTTACCTTGCCGGCCCAGACGTCTTCTTTCCCGAGCCCGAACGCTGGTTCGAACAGAAGAAAGCGATCTGCGAGCGGTATGGGTTAACCGGCGTCTCGCCGCTCGACAGCCTCGCAAAAGAACCCGCTACCTGGGCGGCACTCCCGTTCTGGCGAATGATCGCGTTACGGAATGAGGCGCATATCGGAAGCTGCCAGGCCGTGATCGCGAATTTGACCCCGTTTCGCGGGCCAAGCGCCGACGTAGGCACGGTGTATGAGGTGGGGTTCGCCCGCGCCAAAGGACTGAAAGTGTTTGCCTATGCGACGACGGACAGTCCATTTCTGGTACGCATACTTACCGCTCTGGGACCGGCGGCGCATCGACGCGCGGATGGGTCCTGGCTGGATGGCGAAGGTTTGCTGGTCGAACAATTCGGGCTGTTCGACAACCTGATGATCGAGGGAGGCATCGCCGAATCCGGCGGCCTGCTGATCACCGGCGACGCCGATCGCTGGGGCGATCTGTCGCTGTTCGAACAATGCGTCCTGGCCGCGGCGAAGCAAACAGGATCGCCCGAAGTTGGACCATCGTTGGGAGCCATTCCGTGATCCAGGGACAATTGTCATCTGGCTGCTTAAAAAGCCGGAATCGCTGTTCGCCCTGGACCGTGGATGACGCCCGCCACCTCGGCAACCCAACCGGTCCTATTCGGCCGCCGTGCGCCTCGGCTTCGCCGCCGCCTTCTTCTTCGCGGCGGCCTTGGACACTGCCGCCTTCTTGCGCGGGGCGGATGCGGTCTTGGCCGGGGCCTTCTTGCGTGGCGCGACCCGAGCCCTCGCCGGCGTCTCCATTTTCGCGGGGGCCTTCACGGCTCGCCCGCCAGCCTTCTTCTTCGCCGCCGCCCCGCGCGGCTTCAAAGTCTTGCCCTTCTCGACCAACAGAGCCACTGCCTCATTCAGCGTCACATCGTCCATCGTCATGCCACGTGGCAGATTGGCCACCGTCTGGCCGTGCTGCACATAGGGCCCGAACCGGCCTTTCCGGACTGAAACGAATTCCTTGTCCTTGGGATGCGCGCCCAGGGTCCGCACGCTGGCCATCTTCTTCGCGATCAGATCGACGGCGCGATTGATCCCGATCGACAGCACGTCGTCATCCTTGTCCAGCGAACCGAACAGCGCGCCCATGCGGACGTAAGGCCCGAACCGGCCAATGCCAACCTGGATCGGCTCCTGCGTTTCCGGGTGAATGCCAACAAGCTTCGGCAACGACAGCAGCGCGATCGCCTGGTCCAGCGTCAACAAATCGCCATCGGTACCACGAGGCAGTGTGGTGCGTTTGGGCTTGACTTTCTTGTCTTCGGATGCCTCGCCCTGCTGGACATAAAGCCCGTAAGGACCCCGGCGGACGGTGACCTCGTCGCCCGTCTCCGGGTCCTGACCCAGGGAACGCTGGCCGTCCCGCAGCGTGTCGCCGCCCTCGGCGCTGCCGTCGATGCCCAGGCTGCGGGTGTATTTGCAGTCGGGGTAATTGGAGCAGCCGATGAAGCTGCCCAGTCGCCCGAGTTTCAGGCCAAGCCGCCCATTGCCGCACGCCACGCATTTCCGGGGATCGCTGCCGTCTTCCCGAGCCGGGAAGAAATGCGGCCCGAGATCCTGGTCCAGCGCGTTGATGACGTCGCTGATTTTCAGGTCCTTGGTCTGACCGACCGCCTGGGAAAACTCCTCCCAGAAAGCGCGCATCACCGTTCGCCAGTTCAGATTGCCGGCGGACACCTCGTCGAGCTTTTCCTCCAACGCGGCGGTGAAGCCGGTGTCGACGTAATGATCGAAGAAACTGACCAGGAACGCCGTCACCAGCCGGCCGCGGTCCTCCGGGATGAAGCGCCGCTTGTCCAGGCGCACATATTTCCGGTCCTGCAACACCGACAGAATCGACGCGTAGGTGGAGGGCCGGCCAATGCCCAGTTCCTCCATCTTCTTCACCAGGCTTGCTTCCGAGTAACGCGGCGGCGGCTGGGTGAAATGCTGGTTGGCGTCCACCTTTTGCCGCTTCAGCGGATCCTTCGCCGACATCGGCGGCAGCATCCGGTTGTCGTCGTCCTCGGCCTGGTCGTCGGTGTCCTCGCGGTACAGCTTCAGGAACCCGTCGAATGCGACGATGGAGCCGGTGGCCCGCAACGTCTGGCCCTTGCCGTCGATCGCATCGACCGCGACCTGGTCCAATTCGGCCGATTGCATCTGCGAGGCGACGGCGCGCTTCCAAATCAACTCATACAGCCGGCGCTGATCGTGGCTCAGGCCGGCGACGACGTCGTCAGGTGTTCGCGCCACATCGGTCGGCCGGATCGCCTCATGCGCTTCCTGGGCGTTTTTGGCGCGGCTGGTGTATTCGCGCGGCGCGCCCGGCAGATATTTGGGGCCGAATTCGCCGCGCACGTGATCGCGGATGGCTGAGATCGCCTCCTTCGCCATCTGCACGCCATCGGTTCGCATATAAGTAATCAGCCCGGTGGTCTCGCCGCCGATGTCAACGCCCTCATACAAGCCTTGCGCCGTCCGCATCGTCTGCTGCGCCCCGAACCCCAGTTTTCGGGATGCCTCCTGCTGCAAGGTGGAGGTGGTGAAAGGCGGCGGCGGGTTGCGGCGGACGCGTTTGCGCTCGACCGTCCCGACCGAGAAAGCGGCCATTTCGACCAGCGCCTTCGCCGCCTCGGCGAGGGTCTTGGTGTTCAGGTCGAACTGATCCAGCCGCTTGCCATTCAGGTGGGTCAATCGCGCGGTGAACGGCGCGCCGCCGGGGGTGATGAACACCGCCTCGATCGTCCAGTACTCGCGGGCGCGGAAGATTTCGATCTCCGCCTCCCGCTCGCAGATCAGCCGCAGCGCGACGGATTGCACCCGGCCGGCGGAGCGGCTGCCGGGCAGCTTGCGCCACAGCACCGGCGACAACGTGAACCCGACCAGATAATCCAGCGCGCGCCGCGCCATGTAGGCTTCGATCAGTGGCAAATCGAGGTCGCGGGGATGCGCCATCGCCGCCTGGATCGCCGTGCGGGTGATCTCGTTGAAGGTAATGCGCTGGACCTTGACGCCTTTCAGCGCATTCTTGTCTTCCAGCATGGCGCGGACGTGCCACGATATCGCCTCGCCCTCACGATCCGGGTCGGTGGCGAGGTAAAGAGTCTTGGCGCCCTTCAGGGCCTTGACGATGGCGCCGACCTGCCGTTCGCCTCGGGCGTCCGATTCCCAGTCCATGGCGAAGTCCTGGTCCGGGCGCACGCTGCCATCCTTCGGTGGCAGGTCGCGCACATGGCCGAAGCTCGCCAGGACGGTGTACCCACCGCCCAGATAGCGGTTGATGGTTTTGGCTTTGGCGGGCGATTCCACGACGACTACATCAGACATTTTGATGATTGATGTCCCTGAGGGGTGACCTAAGATCCGGCGTCCGTCAACAATGCGAACCGGTTCCCTGGCAGTGTCTCCACCCGCCCGGCAAGCTCCAGTTCCAGGAGAACCGCCATGACGGCGGCGGCAGACAACTGGCAGCGCCGGGTCAGATCGTCAACAAGAATGGGCGTGGGGCCCAAAAGGCCGATGACCCGGGACCGGGCCCGATCGAGGTCTGACCCATCGTCGAAGCCGGGCGCGTCTTCGGAAACGGCGGCGATTTCGTCCCGTGGCGATCTTCCCCGAAACATCGCGCCGAACCCCGGCAGATGGTCCAGTACATCCTGGGCGGTCTCGGTCAGGACGGCGCCCTCGCGTATCAGATCGTTCCCGCCCCGGGTCCGCGGGTCCAGCGGCGAGCCGGGCACCGCGAACACCTCCCGCCCCGAGTCCCGCGCGATATTGGCGGTGATCAGGCTGCCGGAGCGGCGCGCGGCCTCCACCACCAGGACACCCAAAGCCAGGCCCGCGATCAGGCGGTTGCGGCGCGGAAAGTGGCGGGCCTGGGGCTCGGTGCCGGGCATGGCTTCCGTGATCACAGCGCCACGCTCGCCGATCAGGCGTTGCAGATTGGCGTTCTCCGGCGGGTAGGGAACGTCGAGGCCACCGGCGATCGCGGCGATGGTGCGGCCGGTGCGCATGGACGCGGTGTGGGCGATGCCGTCGATGCCGCGGGCAAGGCCGGAGACGACGGTCACATGAGCGGCCAGGTCCTCCGCCAGAGTTTCCGCCATGCGCAGGCCGGCGGCGGAGGCGTTGCGCCCACCCACGATCGCGACCGCGGGCAGGGACAGCAGCGCGGCATCGCCCAACACGGCGATGACCGGCGGGGCGTCGTCGAGTTGGGCCAGGAGAGGGGGATAGTCGGGGTCTCCGGCGAAGATCAGGCGTCCACCGAGTTTTTCGACAGCGTCGAACTCGCGCCGGACATGGGACTCGGACGGGATAGCGGGCGGGGTGGAACTGCCGCCCGAGCGAACCAAATGCGGCACGGCGGCCAGCGCGGCGGCCGCGGTGCGGTAACGGTCGAGCAGCCGGCGGTAAGTGATCGGCCCGACGCCGTCGGTTCGAATGAGCCTCAGGCGGGTGACGTGGTCGTCGGTGGGCATGGCGGGGTTCCCGGCGGTGGCTCGGGGACATCAGCATGGTGGGGTGAAGATTGGATTAATGTGACGTCCGACAAAAATCGCCACGAGCAGGCGATGCTTCTCCCTCTACGCCATGGCTCGGCGGCCGCCGCGAGACACGCGCATCCCAAATTCGGTCATCGTCGGATTCGATCTCGACCAATTATTTCGGACACCCGCCCGGCGTTGGTCCGATAACCGGTGGCTGTGTTTAATGTCAGCAGTGAAGAAAGTAAGATTTTAACACGAAGAAGAAGGGAGGGCCACGAAGAGCCACGAAGAAGCATGAATTGCGCTTCGCGCGGTGTTTGATCGGACATCCGCCCGAAGCGCCGAAAGTGCTTGCTGCTTCGTGGTTCTTCGTGGCCCTCCCTTCTTCTTCGTGTTAAAAAATACTTACTTGGGATGCTCAGGTGGAACGGCCCTTCACAAGCATGATGCGCCCAGCCAGCACACCCATTCGCGCGGCAATGATGCGGGAAGTCAGCCGGCTCGCCCGGTGTTGCGCGTCGCCTAAGGCGGAATGGCGAATCGACTCCGACGGCGATCAGCTACCCGCATTTTTGCGCTGGTGGCGCGGACGGTCGCGATGCATGTTCCCGCGATCACGTATCCCGGTCGAACAAAAGCCCCCACTCGCCTGGAACCGTCTCTATTCGGCGGCGCCAGCCAACACCGGGGTCCGTGGAACCAGCCTTGGCGGGCGGAGGGTCCAGGCGATCACGGCGGCGCTAAGGGCCACGCTGACCGAGCCGATGTACAGCCATGCATATCCGCCGTACGTGTCGAACAGCCAGCCGCCCGCCACCGGACCGATGGCCATCCCGAACGTGGAGACCATGGCGACCACGCCGAACACCGATCCCATGAGCCGGCCTGGAAAATTCTCCCGCACCAGGATCGCGTACAGCGGCATCACGCCGCCATAGGCGAAGCCAAAGACCATGGCGGCGGCGAAGAAGCTCGCCGGGGAGCTGGTGAACAAATAGAGGCTGATCGCCACCGACTGCACAAACAACCCGGCCACCAGTGTATGTTTGGCGCCCACTCGGTCCGCGATGAGACCGAGGACGATGCGGCCGCCAAGCCCCGAAAGACCGGCGACGCTGAACACCGTGGTGGCCGCCATGTCGGACACGCCGCAATCGATCGCGTAGGTCACCATGTGGAAGATCGGCCCCGAATGCGCCGCGCAGCAGGCGAAAAACGCCAGCGTGATGGCCGCGAATTGCGGCGTGCGCAGCGCCTGGCCCAGAGTCATATCAAGCGGCGGATCCCCCGCTTGAGACACAGGGGCGAAAGCCGGGACCGGTGGTTCTCGCAGTAGCAGCGACAGGGGCACGATCACCACGAAGGCAATCGCGGAGAACACCAGCATGGTGAAGCGCCAGTCGTGATAAAACATGATCCAGCGGGCGAGAGGCGCCATGATCGTAGAACCCATTCCCAAACCGGCGGAGACCAGCGCGACCGCGAGGCTGCGATTTTTGGTAAACCATCGCACCGTCATCGCCGTCATGGGCACATAGAAACTGCCCGCCGCGAGACCGATGCTTATTCCGAACACGATCTGGAACATCGTCAGACTTGTGCTCTGACTCGCCGCCGCGAGGCCCGCGCCGAGCAGCACCCCGCCCGCGAGCACCACGAACCGAGAGCCAAACCGGTCCGACAGCGTCCCCCACAGGAACGATCCAACCCCCATGGCCAGAAAATTCACCAGCGCGGCGACGGAGATCCCGGTGCGTGACCAGCCCATGTCGAGAGATATCGGCTGCAGGAATACGCCAAGCGACATCATCGAGCCCATGCCGACGCAGGTCACGGCCATGCCAACCGCGACAACAATCCAGCCGTAAAAGAGTCTCATACAAACCTCGGCGTTCTGGTTCATTTGTTCAGACAAGGCGGCCGGTTTCGGCCCCGGTCATGATATCGCGCTTTCCTGCTTCCCAATTCTGGGCTCGGTCCCGGCCAGGAGCCGGCGGATATTCTCATGATGCCGCGCGGTCACGATGACCGCGATCGTCAGCGTCAGCCACGCGATTTTCCCCTGGGCGAGGAACATCGCCGCGATGGGCATCGCCACGAAGGCCGCCAGCGACGCCGCCGACGAAATCCGTAGAACGGCCGCCGCGATCAACCATACCGCGCATCCAATCGCGCCCACCGGCCAGGCCGCCGCCAGCAGGACGCCCAGACCGGTGGCGACCCCTTTGCCGCCTTTGAAACCCAGCCAAACCGGAAACAAATGGCCCAGGACCGCGCCGAGACCGGCCCAAAGCCCGGCATCCGGCGGCCCGAGGTACCACTGAAAAATCCCAACCGCGAAGGCTCCCTTCGCCCCGTCCAGCAATAAGGTCGCCGCCGCCAGACCCTTGTTACCGGTGCGCAGCACATTGGTCGCGCCAATGTTACCGGAACCGATCGCGCGAATGTCCCCCAGACCGGCGAGCCGGGTCAGCACGACACCCCATGGCACCGAGCCGAACAAATAACCGGGAAAGATGAACGGCAGCATCAACATGGGTTCAATCCTTGGCGGCGGGCGCCCGCAGTCCGTGACGTTCGAGGCGGGGCAGCACCTCGGCGAGGAAATACGGAATTTCCTTCAGATAATCCACAAAGGCGACCGTGCAGCCGGCGAGGCCACTGGCGCTCATGCGCGCCATCTCGTCCGCGATCTCGTCCGGCGTGCCGACGAATGGGTACACGCCGGGATAGGCGCCTGCATAGTTCAGTCCGGTCGCGCGATGAAACCTGTTCAACATGGGACGGACAATTTGCCGCCCGCCATCGTTCACCGTCGCGCCGCGATTTTCGAGGTAATAGGACTGGCCCTCCGGGTCTTCCATTTCCTCAGCGAAATAATGGAAATAATCCTCGGCCTCATTTCGCGTCGGGCGGCAAACGACGTGTCCCATGGTGAACACCGAGATCGCGCGCTTGTGCCGCGCCATTTGCGTCTCGACACCGGCGAGGATCGCGGGCACCTGGTCCAACTCTGTCACGTTCAGGAACAGCACATCCGCCGCCCGCGCCGCGAACTCCCGCCCCTTGGGCGAGAATCCCGCCGACATCACCGCGGGCCAGGGACGCTGGATCGAAACCGGGTCGGTGTGCAGTTTCTTCAGGTGGAAGAACGTGCCATCCCAGTCGAATTCCGGTCCACCGCGCAGCATGCGGGACCAGATTTCGAACCATTCCTGGCCGTGGTCGTAGCGCCTGTCCTGGTCGATCGTGACGCCGTGCAAATCGAACTCGTTCTGGTTCCAGCCGCAGACGATGTTCAGGCCCGCGCGGCCGTGGCTGACATGATCGATCGTCGCCATGGCCTTGGCGGCGAAGGCGGGCGTCACCAGAGGCACATGCACGGTGCAGAAGATCGCGATGCGTTTGGTCAGCGCGGCGAGGGCGGCGCCGTGCGTCAGGGTCTCGAACGACCGGCCGTAAACATTGGCCTTGCCTTGATAGCCGCGCCATTTGGCAACGGGGAGGATGAATTCCAGACCGGCCTCGTCGGCCAGTTGGGTCATGGAGGCGATGTCGTCCCAAAGGCAAGGCCAGCGCTCGGGCGCGAGGCTCATGGTCAGCCCGCCGTCGCAATTCGCGCTGAACACGCCCAGTTTGAACCGGTTCGGGCCGAACAGAGGGTTACTGGGACGCGAGAACTCCATGAAGGCGGCACTCCAACCAGAACGGATGACCCCGTCTTATAGACCTGGGCGGCCAGGCGGCGAAGCGCCGCTGGCCCGCGAGGAGCGTACGGGGGTATGACGGCGGCGAGCACAGAGGGAATATGATGGATGGCGAAGGAAGCGGTGGCCCGGCCCGCGGCGACGATTGTGTTGATGCGCGATGGTCCGGCGGGCCTGGAAGTGTTTATGGTGGTGCGCCATCACGCCATCGATTTCGCCTCGGGCGCATTGGTGTTTCCTGGCGGGCGGGTTGACGAGAACGATTTTGCTCTGGCGGCAAATCCCGCGTTGTGTCCGAACCCGAATGGCATCGAAACCGAGGCGATGGCGTTCCGTCTGGCCGCGATTCGCGAAACGTTCGAGGAATGCGGTGTGCTGCTGGCTCGCCCAGGTCACGCCTTGGCGCTGGTCGACGGGGCGTCGTTGCGGGCAGTGGAGGCGTCGCATCGCGCGCCTTTGGCCGAGGGGCGGATCAGTTTCGATACGGTGCTGACCGCGCATGGCCTGCTGCCCGCGACCGACCTGCTGACGCATTTCGCGCACTGGATCACGCCCGCGAATCAACCCAAACGATACAATACTCATTTTTTTCTGGCCGAGGCGCCGGCGGAACATCTGGCGGTGCATGACGGGCATGAATCGATCGATTCGATGTGGATCGCGCCGCGCCAGGTGCTGACCGATACCGCGGCGGGCAGGTTCAAACTGGTGTTCGCGACGCAGATGAATCTGATGAAACTGGCGAGTCATGGGACGATGGCGGAGGCAATCGCGGCCACGCGGGCGGCGAATGTCGTGACAGTCTTGCCGGAGGTCAGCATGATTGACGGCACGCGCCGGTTGCTGCGGATTCCGTTGGAGGCGGGTTATGGCGCGGCAGAGTTCATGGTGGATAATCCACCCGCGTCGTGAGTGGAGGGGTGCCTCATCGCATCGCCTGTTTGCGAACCCGCCGTGTCAGAGCAATGTCCGGTCCGGTTAACTGGCCCTCCTTCGTCATGGCCTGGCGTGTCCGAATAAGCGGCAGGATAACAAAGGACCGGAGATGGATATTCTCTTTTCATTGTCATGGCCCGGCTCGTCCGGGCCACCGGTTGTGGTACTGTGCTGAAATGGGTGGCCCGGACAAGCCGAGCCATGACGAAAGAGGTGTGACCCTTTCGATCCAATCAGATCGGAAACCGCGCTAAATGGACCATTGAAGTACACGCGAGCCCAACCCAGAACCCGCACGAGGACTCTCTCATGAAAGCCGGCCTGTTCGTCACCCTGGAAACCGAATCCCGCTTCGATACCGCCGCGCATCTTCAGGAGATCGTGGCGCAGGTACGCGCCGCCCGTGACGCGGGGTTCGACTCGCTTTGGTTTCCACAGCATTTCGTGACGGGTCCGAGCATGCGGCAATTCGCGGCCTCGCCGATCATGGGCTATCTCGCGGGAGTCTCCGGCGGCATGCGCATGGGCACCGCCGTGCTGCTGTTACCGATGCTCAATCCCGTGTTGCTGGCGGAGGAAGCCGCGACATTGGATCATCTGACTGACGGGAAATTCGTTCTGGGCGTGGGCCTCGGCTACCGCGACCACGAATTCGCGGCGATGGGGATCGAGCGGAAATCTCGCGTTCCGAGGTTTCGCGAATATGTGCAAGCGATGCGCCTGTTGCTGAACGGCGAACACGTCACGTTCCACGGCAAATACGTCAAACTCGACGATGTCAGCATCAGTTTGCGGCCACGCAATCCCTCGGGCGTGCCTATCTGGATTGGTGGCACTGTCCCTGACGCCGTCAAACGCGCGGCGGAGTTGGGGGATTCCTGGCAGGGCGCCGGGGCGATGAGCATGGACGAAATGAAACAATGGTGGAAGCTGTTTCACGAAGCGCGCGTCGAATACGGTAAATCCACCGATTACCCGCGCCAGGTCTCTCGCGAGTGCTTCTGCGGCCCGAGCATGAACGCCGCGATCGAGATGGCCAGCGGCCCGATTTCCGCGAAATACACCCGTTACGCGGGCCATGGTTTCGGGGGCTTCGAGGGTGGCGCCGACGGATTCCGGCAATTCGCCCAGGATAGGTTTGTGGTGGGCGATGAGGCGTTCGTGCGGGATGAGCTGCAACGCTACCGCGACGAACTCGGCGCCACCGAGTTTCGTTTCCGCATGGGCTGGCCTGGGCTTGCGCAAAAAGAAGTACTTGCGAGCATCGAGCGGGTTGGCAGGGTCGTGGCAGGGTTGTGACCCGTTTGCCGCCCTTCATTTGCCGCCCTTCATGAGTTGGACGATCCGTTCCGCGATGGCATTTTCGACATACCGCTCGTCCGTTTGGAACAATCCGCTTGCTTCCTGACCTCCCGGTCACGGATGCGCTGCCGGCGCTGAAAGCGGCGCTTGACGCAGGCCAGGCCGCCGTACTCGTCGCCCCTCCCGGCGCGGGCAAAACGACCTTGGTCCCGTTGCATTTGCTGTCGGCCCCGTGGCGCGGCGACAGTAAGATTCTGATGCTGGAACCGCGCCGCCTGGCGACTCGCGCGGCGGCGACTCGCATGGCCTCGCTGCTCGACGAACCGGTGGGTCAAACCGCCGGTTTCCGCACCCGGATCGATAACGCCACCTCCGCGGCGACAAGGATCGAGGTGATCACCGAGGGATTGCTGGTTCGCCGCCTGCAATCCGATCCAGGCCTGGAGGGGGTCGCCGCGGTGATCCTGGACGAAATCCACGAGCGCTCGCTGGAATCCGATCTGGCGCTGGCGTTATGTCTCGATCTTCGCAAGATGTTGCGGCCCGAATTGCGCCTGCTGGCGATGTCCGCCACCGCCGACGGCGCCCGCCTCTCCGGCCTCATGGACGCTACCGTCATCGAAAGTCTGGGCCGCATGTTTCCGGTCGATATCCAGCATGCCAAAGCCGATATCGCCGTACCCCGCGAATTGCCGGATGCGATGGCCCGCGCCATCCGGGCGGCTCTGGCCGCACATGACGGCGATATCCTGGCTTTTCTGCCTGGAATGGCCGAAATCCGCCGCACCGAGACCGCGCTCGCGGGCTGTGGCGCTCAGGTGATGGCGTTGCACGGGGATCTTCCGCCCGCCGAGCAGGACCTCGCGTTGCGGCAATCGGATTCTCGACGTGTCGTATTAGCAACGTCTATCGCGGAAACTTCGCTGACCGTGCCCGGGGTGCGGATCGTGATCGACGGGGGCTGGCGACGGGTGCCGCGCCTGGATACCTCGACGGGGCTGACCCGGCTCACGACGGTGCGCGTGTCGCGCGCGGCGGCGGATCAACGCGCGGGCCGCGCGGGCCGGGAGGCGCCGGGCGTCGCCATTCGTCTGTGGACCCTGGCGAGGCATCGTGGCCTCGCCCCGTTCGACCGGCCGGAAATCCTGGAGGCCGAACTATCGTCGCTGGTTTTGGATTGCGCCGCCTGGGGCACGCCTCCGGGTGAATTGAAGTTCCAGGACCGCCCGCCTGCCGGAGCGCTGACCGCCGCCGCCGCGTTGCTGACCGAACTCGGCGCGCTGGAACAGGGCCGTATCACCGGGACCGGCCAACGCATGGCCGCGATCGGAGCGCACCCGAGGCTGGCGGCGATGATGCTCGCGGCGGAAACCGCGGGGGAACAAGCGATGGCCGCCGACCTCGCGGCGTTGCTGGAGGAGCGCGACCCGATCCGCTCCCCACGCGGCGCGCCCGATCCACCGGCCGATATTGGCACACGGCTGCTGGCCATCCGCCACGGTGACCCGGAGGCCGATCGTGGCGTTCTGTCCCGCATCCGCCGTGCCGCCGGCCAATACCGCCGGCGTTTGCGCCTACCCGCGAGCCTTGAGGGCGACGGCGATCCGGGCCGGCTGCTCGCCGCCGCGTTTCCCGACCGCATCGGCCAGGGACGGGGTGAGCCCGGGTCGTTTCGTTTCTCCGGTGGAGGCGGCGGGCGCATGCCGCGCACCGACAAGCTGGCGGGCGTCAATTTGCTGGTCGCCGCCGCGTTGGATGTGAAAGCCGCCTCGCGTATCTGTCTTGCCGCCGCGCTGGACCCCGACGATTTGCCCGCGATTTTGGCGGCGCGGGTGACCGAGCAGGTGGAAGCGGGGTTCGATCCGGTCTCCGGCGCCGTTCTCGCGCGCCGCCGCCGGCGACTGGGCGTGCTGGTGCTGAGCGATCGCACCGTCCCCGTCGACCCGGCCGAGGTTGCCGTCATGCTGGCCGATACCGTCGCCAGCCAGGCGCTCAAACCGTTGAAGCCGAGCGATGCCGTGCGCCAGTTCCGCGCCCGCGTGGCGCTCATGCGCGGGATCGAGCCGGATGGCGGCTGGCCGGACCTGTCCGATGAGGCGTTGATCGCCACGGTCCGCGATTGGCTGGCGCCGCACCTGCGCGGCATGGCGCGGCTGACGGACCTGGAGCGGCTGGACCTGCCTGCCATCTTTCGCGGTCTGCTGCCATGGAACCTGGCGGCGCGTCTGGACCAGGCCTTGCCGATGCATTTGCCTCTGCCACATGGACGCGCGCCCGTGGACTATCTCCTGCCGGTGCCGCTCGCCGAGGCCCGCGCGCAGGCGTTTTACGGGATGATGACGACACCGAAACTGGCGGAGGGACGGATTGCCCTGCGCCTGGCGTTGCTGTCTCCGGCGGGCCGCCCCATTGCCGTCACCGCCGATCTCGCCGGGTTCTGGAAAGGCGCCTGGGCCGATGCGCGTCGGGACATGCGAGGCCGGTATCCGAAGCACGATTGGCCGGAGGATGGGGGAAAGGGGTGAGCGGAGCGCTTTGCGGCGACTGGGTGTGTACAATTCGACGGCCAGGCGGCCGCGGCCCGGTTCGGCGCGGAATTATCCCCCACGGATGACGGGTTCACGGAACACTTCGCCCAAAAACGAATTAATGAGGAATAAATTATCATGATTACACTTGCAATGGTGAGGACAATACCCTACGAATGTGTGCCCCTTGTAAGGGCGGCAACATCAGCCGTCGGTATAGAGCGGCAAGCGGGATGCCAGAGGGAATCCGTGTGACACGGCTTTCAGGAGCGGCACCGTGGAGTACGCGAAAATGGCAGGAGTTAGGCCCGATCACTATTGTCCGGTCAATAGCTGAATAAATTCAATTGGTTATCGTCCATGACATGTTCGGAACTGTCAGCTGTTTGAGAAATCACAGATTCTATCGAGGCCTTTTCAAATACTGTCACCGAAAACACCTGCATCAATGTGTAGA
>SHWL01000099.1 GCA_009693865.1 Acetobacteraceae bacterium
GCCAGGCCTGAAAGGCCGGCTCACGCACTTTGCGCAAAAGTGTGGCCGATCAGACTCGGTCAGGCCTGAAACGACAGAGGACCAAATCGCGGGAACTGGCTCGGGACGGCCGGTTCAGAGACCGATTTTCCATAATGAGAACTGCTGGCTGTACCGGCACGCGCTGGCCGTGCTATATCCGACGTTGTACGAAGGATTTGGCGTCCCCGCCCTGAACGCGCAGGCGGTCGGCACACCCGTCGTATTCAGCGACGTCAGCAGCCTGCGGGAGCTGGTTGGTCCGACCTCAATCGCATTGGACCCCGAGGACAACGGCGCCTGGATCGACGCATGCCGCGCGCTGATCGGCACGCGCCTCGCGAACCCGGCCCAGGATCGCGCGTCGATGGAATGGGCGAGGCAGTTCAGTTGGGAGCGATCCGCCGCCGCCCATTGGGAGGTCTACAGGGAAGCCGCGGCAGGTGGCCGTCCGGCCTGAACCGGCCGCGACGATCCGAGTGAGACGCAAAGTGGCGACGGGTGGCGAGAATTAGCACGATTCTTGCATGTCTCTACGCGGAAAGGAATTGACCCCGAGGGTCAAGGACCGCTAATCGCGTGTCATGGCGCTCGGCCCCCGACTAGACCTTCGACAAAGCCAGACGCTGGTCATGACGCCGCAATTGCGTCAGGCCATCCAGTTGCTGCAATTTTCCAACATCGAGGTCGCGACCTTCGTCGAGCGGGAACTCGAACGCAATCCACTGCTGGAACGCGACGAAGCCTCCGACGCGCCGATCGGCGAACGCGCCGCGCCCGATCAGATCGGTCTCCGCGCCGACGCCCCCGCCGACGTGGCCTCGGCGGCCCGCGCCGAGACCTTGCCGACCGAAGCGGCCAGCCCGCTTGATAGCGTCCACGCCGAGGAGTACGACGCCGGCGGCGCGGCCGATGGCGGACCAGCCATGGGGTCGTTCGACGGACGCGGCGGCAATCAATCGTTCACCGGCGGCGATCGCGGCATCGACGACGTGGCGGGCGAAAGTCCCCCCCTCCGCGATCATCTGGGCGAGCAGTTGCGCCTCGGTTTCTCCGACCCGGTCGACCGCATGATCGGCGCTTATCTGATCGCGCTGTTGTGCCCGGCCGGACGTCTGACCGCCGATCCCGCCGCGATCGCCCATGCCATGGCGCTGCGGGTGGAACGGGTCGAGGCGGTGCGCCAGATCATGATGCGCTTCGATCCACCGGGCCTGTTCGCGCGCGATCTCAAAGAATGCCTCGCCGCGCAATTGGCCGAAAAAGACCGGCTCGACCCGGCGATGGCGACTCTGCTGGACAATCTGGAATTGCTGGCCCGCCGCGATTCGCGCGCCTTGATGAAACTCTGCGATGTCGACGCCGCCGATCTGGCCGACATGATCGCCGAGATCAAAGCGCTGGATCCAAAACCCGGCGCGTCGTACGATGAGGAGCCGGTGCGCGCCATCGTGCCCGATTTGTTAATGCGCGCCGCGGCCGCTGAAAGCTGGGTGATCGAACTCAACCCCGACACCATGCCGAAAGTATTGGTGAACGAAGGGTTCTTTGCCCGCGTTTCGCCCAAGGCGAACAAGGCCGACCGTATATTTCTGGCTGAGTATCTGGCCAGCGCCAACTGGCTGGTAAGATCCTTGCAGCAACGCGCGCAAACGATCTTGAAGGTCGCGGCCGAGATCATGCGGTTACAGGATGGTTTCATGCGCCAGGGCGTGGCGTATTTGCGGCCATTGATTCTCCGGGATATCGCCACGGCCGTCGAGATGCATGAGAGTACGGTCAGCCGGGTGACCTCGAACAAATACATCGCCACGCCGCGCGGAATATTCGAACTTAAATATTTCTTCACGACCTCAATCGCCGCGGTGGATGGCGGCGAGGGTCATAGTTCGGAATCGGTCCGCCATCGCATTCGCCAGTTGATCGAGGCTGAGGCGACCACCGTGATTCTATCGGACGATCAACTTGTTGTCTTGCTACGCAAAGAAGGTGTGGACATCGCACGCCGAACGGTGGCCAAATACCGGGAGGCTATGCACATCCCGAACTCCGTGGGTCGCCGGCGGGTCAAGACGGTACCCGCGTGAGGGGCTGGCCAGATTCTGGCCAGGTGAGGTGCTGTCCTGGTCGCTCCGTTTGTCGGGATTTTCTGACGCGCGGAAGGATCGGAGTTCGGAACGGCCACGGTTCGTGAGGACCGATGTTCGGACGGACAGGCACATGCAAATTACAGTTTCCGGTAAACAAGTGGAACTCTCCGACGCGCTGCGCGAGCGCGTGTCGCATGAGCTGACCGGCATCGCCGGTAAGTATTTCGGCCACGCGCAGGACGCGAGAGTTACTTTCACGAAATCCCGGTTGGGATTTTCGTGCGACATCGATCTGCATGCCCGGCGCGGTCTGACGCTGCGTGGCGAGGCCGAGGCGGCCGGCGTGGGCGGCGGCACGATCCGGCTGTTCCCGGACTTTTCGCCAAAGCCGACACCGGAGACGGCGATGGCGTGGGAGACGCGGGGGGCGGCGCCGCTGGTCATGACCGGGATGGCGCTTGCCACGGCACGGCAGGCGGTCGAGTACCAGGCCAAGGGGTGGCGGGTGGCCTGAGAGGCCCCCTTCCGTCGGCTGTGGTTCGGACATCGGCCTCAGAGGAGGCCGGCTGGTTTTACCGGCCGATGTTCAGGTCGCCGCGCCGGTCCCGCCTCACGTGGCGGCGGTAACATTGCCGGACGGCCCCTTCCGGGTAGATGATATGTCCAGCAGGAGGAACGCATGAAAATCGAAGCCGCCGTATTTCGGGAAATCCACAAACCTCTGACGATCGAAACCGTCGATATCGACGCCCCCGCGGGGCGCGAGGTCCTGGTCAGAACCGTCGCCACCGGCGTCTGCCACAGCGATCTGCACGTCGTGGACGGATTAAGCCGGTACAGCCTCGACACGCCGTTCGTACTGGGCCACGAGGGCGCGGGCATCGTGGAGGCCGTCGGCGGCGACGTCACAGCCGTGCGCAAGGGCGACCATGTCGTGGCCTGCCTGTCCGGTTTCTGCGGCACCTGCCCGCAATGCCTCAGCGGACACCCGAATGTTTGCAGCGGCGGTATCGTCGGGCGAGGCGACCGGCTGTCGCAAGACGGCGCGCCGTTCCAGCAATTCGCGAATATCGCGAGTTATGCCTCACATATGCTACTGCATGAGAATTCGCTGGTGCGGATCGATCCGGATCTGCCGCTGGATCGCGCGGCGCTGGTCGGGTGCGGTGTTCTGACCGGGGTCGGCGCCGCGTTGCGCACCAGCGGGTTGCAGGCCGGCCAGACCGTGGCGGTGTTCGGCTGCGGTGGCGTCGGGCTGTCCATCGTCCAGGGCGCGCGGATCGGCGGCGCGCGGCAGATCATCGCCGTCGATCAGTTCGACTCCAAACTGGAGATGGCGAAAGCCGTCGGCGCCACGCACACCGTCAACGCCACCCGGGACGACGCCGTCAAAGCCGTCCGCGCCCTGACCAAAGGCCTGGGTGTCGATCACGCGTTTGAGGCCGTGGGTCTGTCCGTCCTCTGCCGTCAGGCGATCGAAAGTCTGGCGATCCGCGGCACCGCGACCATCGTCGGCGTGCTGCCCCCGGACGCGAAGATCGAGTTCCCGTGGCTGGCGATCCGGCCCGAGTGCAAGGTGCAGACGTCGCGGATGGGTTCGAACCAGTTCCGCACCGATATTCCGAATTATCTGGAGTTCTTCCGGCAAGGGCGGTTGGATCTGGACTCGATGATCAGCCGGCGCGGGAGATTGGGGGACATCAATGAGGCATTCCGGGCGATGAAGGCGGGGGAAGTGGCGCGGACGGTGCTGATGTTCGATTGAGGGAGGATCGGCGCGCGCTTTCGCGGAACGGCGCCGCCGTTCCCATCCGGAGCGCGGTGCCCCTGCCGCGATATTCTCACGCTGCACAGGTGAACAATGGACGGTAAACAGACAATGGCGGCCCTGCTACGGCAACTGAAGCCGCTGCCGCGTTCGGTGGCGATCGAAGCCGTCTATCTCGTCGTCCGGTGCCTCAGCCACGGATGGACCAAAGACGACTTCCTGACACGGACCGAGGCTGGTACCAAACTGGCATACCAACAAGAAGCAGCCGAGCTTGTACCCGGCATTATTTCAATGATCGAGCACGCCGAGGGGATGAGTGTATCGCTGTTGCCGGATCCGATCCGGCTCAGGTACAAACGGCAATTGACGAATTCCATCCTGGCCAGCGGGGGGAAAAATAAAGTTAACCGAGGCGAGGTTGACGCGGCGCTACGCGAATTGCGGCGGGTGGCCTGATCGGCCAGTTCCGCCGCGCCGGCGCCGCTCTTTCCGCTCCGCCGGCGCGATGCGGGACCGGGATAGCGCTCCCTGAAAAATACCCCGGGGTCACCCCGTTCCCGACGCCAACGCCGCGGCCTGGTGCGATCTCGCCACCACGCGTGCCGCGGGAAACGTGACCCGAACCGTCGTGCCCAGGCCCAGAGCGCTTTCAATCGTCAGCGCCCCACCATGCAAATCCACGAGTTTACGGCTGATCGCGAGCCCAAGTCCGGTCCCGCCGTACTTCCGCGCGATCGAAGCGTCGGCCTGCGTGAACGGTTCGAACAGCGACGTAAGAACAGCCGGATCGATCCCGATCCCGGTATCCGCCACGGCGAGAACAAGATCTCCATTCGCCGCCTGTTCGATCCGAATTGAGACCACGCCACCGCCAGGCGTGAACTTTACCGCGTTGGTTACCAAATGCAGCACGATCTTCTTCACCGCCTGACTGTCGGCGTGCAACATCGCGCCCGTATCCGGGAGCGCCTGTTCCAGCCTCACCTGCTTTTCGCCGGCCCGCGGCTTCACCATGCGAAAACAATTACGAGCAACGATCGAAAGATCGATCGTGTCGTCCGCGAGCGGATAGTGGCCCGCGTCGATCTTTGAAAGCTCCAGCACGTCGTTGATGATATCCAGCAGACGCCGGCCGCTGGCGAGGATATCGCCAGCCCATGCGACGTGGTTGGCGGCACTCCGGCCGATCTTCGGATCGTGGATCAGTTCCGAAAAGCCAATGATCGCATGCAACGGGGTGCGCAACTCATGGCCCATGTTGGCAAGGAATTCGGATTTCGCGCGGCTCATCGCCTCAGCCTGCTCTTTCGCCATGCGCAGTTCTTCGGCCGCCTCGACATCCGCCGTGATATCGCGCCCGGTGCCGCGATAGCCGGCAAACGCGCCCGATCTGTCGTGCACGGGCACGCCACTGACACTGACATGATGGTTCCGCCCGTCGGGGCCGATCCGATCGAAACGAAAATCGACGAACCGCCGATGGCTCACGACCTCTCGCCGGTGTTCCTCCCACCGTTCTGGATCGCGGCTGACGTCGTTGATCTCCCACCGCCGCTTGCCGATCGATGAACCCCCGCCGGCGGCGGCCAACGGCGATCCGAGACCGATATCGGTGAACCGCAACTCCTTATCCTGCTCCCAGAACCAGTCGGACGCGAGTTCCGCGAAATCGCGTAGCCGGTCCTCGTGCGCTTCCTGCCGGCGCATCTGCCGGGCGATCATCCAAAACAGGGCGGCAAACGCACCGGCCAGAAAGGTCGTGGCCGCGATCGTGTAAACCGCCTGGCGGCGCCAGTTCGCCAGCACATCCTCGTCATGGACCGAGACATCGATCACCAGGGGATGGTCGCGCAACGGGTTCGCCGAGACGATCGACCTGATCCCGCTGAAAAACCCCGATGTGCGAAAGGTGCCCCCGCCAGCCGCGACGCGCGCGTGCCACGGCGAATCGGCCGGGACCGCCTGGCCGTTGATGGCGATCGTGGGATAGCGCGCGAGCATCAGGCCGTCCCGGCGCAGCAGCGTGACCGAGACACCTCGCGCCTGGTTGATCGTCCGGTAGAACTCCAGGAGATAATCGACATCGACCGACGCGACCACGAGTCCGAGAAAGAGGCCGTCCGGCCCGTTGATTCGCCTGGCGAAGAATATGGCCATCGGCCCCTTCGCGCGGTCTCCGCCCGGCGCGCTGACAAACATGCCAGCGTCGGCATGGTCACGCAGATGCCGGAAATTGTCGCGTTCGGCGAAGCTGAAGCGAGCGACGGGGGTACCGCGCGACGTGTTCACCAGGACACCATCGGCATCGAACAGGCCAACGGCATGAACCTGGGGCAGGTTCTTCAACCGCTCGCCAAGCAATCGGAGGACGTCTTCGCCCCCCAGGTTCTGGCGAAACTCGTCCCGCGAGCGGATGCCGGCTTCCTGGCCGCGCGACTGCATCTCTCGCAGCAGCAGGTCGATCACCTCGACCGAGCCCGACGCCTGCGCTGCCAGGACGAGCCCCAGATCCCGCATTTCGCCTTCGACCTCCTTGATCTCCCGTTCATACAAGTCCCATATGGCGAGACCACCGCCAACGAGGGTAAGCAGGGCAAGAATTGCACCGACAAAACGCAGGTTCCGGGAAATGCCCGACTGGAACGCGGAAGCGGCCGCCGACGCCATGGTCGCGATGGACCTCACAAACTGGCGATGTGGTAGCAGCCTCGGCATTTGTCAGACCTTGGGCGGGAGTATGACGGTTTCGATGAACGCCATGGCGTGTTCCCAGGTTGGTCGCGTGTTGGATCACAGGTCGCGGGATCGGCTATACATGGCAATAAGGACTGCCGTTAGCAGTGTTGACGGACAGATGGTTTCGATCGGGCATGCCGGTGACATTTCGATCCCGCGCCGGCGAACCGGGGCCATGAGATACATCTCACGCCATGACTTACATATAATAACGTAAATTCAATGGATTGGGTGGTAGTTCTCACCCAGTGACGTCCCTCCTGGCCATTGCGATGACCGCGCCCAATCCCAGGCTCCCAGTCTCATTCCTCGACGCCCGTGACACCTTTACCGACCCACCGACCCGTGAACCCGCCGCTGGACCCAGCCACCATGCCCCTTCTCCTCCGTCACGACGACTCCTCTATCGCGACGATCACGCTCAACCGTCCTGCTGCCCGCAACGCCCTCTCCGTCCCCCTCATGCGGGCACTGGACGATGAACTGACCAAAATCGCCACCGATCCGTCCATACACGTCGTCATCCTCGCCGCTGCCGGCCCGGGATTCTGCGCGGGCCACGACATGCGGGACATGCGCGCCAGCCCTGTTCGGGAGGCGTACGACGAGGTTTTCGCCCTTTGCTCCCGCCTCATGCGCCGCATTGTCAGCCTGCCGAAACCCGTGATCGCGCGGGTCCATGGCGCCGCCTCCGCCGCCGGGTGCCAGTTGGTCGCGACATGCGACCTCGCCATCGCCGGGGAGAGCGCCCGCTTCGCCACGCCGGGCGTCAATATCGGCCTGTTTTGCTCTACCCCCATGGTCGCGCTGTCCCGCGCCGTCGGCCGCAAGGCGGCGATGGAGATGCTGCTCACCGGCGACCTCATCGACGCCCACAAGGCCCAGGCCATCGGACTGGTCAATCGCGTTGTGCCGGACGAGCAGCTTGATGAGGCCGTCACTGCGCTTGCCCGCCAGATCGCCTCGAAAAGTGCGCTGACACTGGCCATCGGCAAGGCGGCCTTCTACCGTCAGGCCGAGATGGACCTCGCCGCCGCCTACGAGTTCACGGCCCAGGTGATGACCGAAAACATGCTGGCGAACGACGCGGCGGAGGGGATCGACGCGTTCCTCGAAAAACGTCCGCCCACCTGGACCGGCACTTGATCCGGCTCCGTTGCGGCCTCACGTTACCGCCACCATGAGAGATCCCTACGACATACTGAGCCTGGCCCGCACGGCGGACGACGCGGCGATCAAATCCGCATATCGAAAACTGGCCAAACGCCATCACCCCGACCTGCACCCCGGCGATCCGAATGCGGCCGAGCGGTTCCAGGAACTCAACGCCGCCAACGATCTGTTGTCGGACGCGGAAAAACGCGGGCGTTTCGACCGCGGGGAAATCGACGCCGAGGGCCATGAGAACGCGCCGCGCGGCCCCTACTACCGCGACTTCCATCAGCCACCGGGCACCTCGGGCTTCTCGGAAGACGACATCGCCGCGTTCTTCTCCCGCCACTTCAATGCCCGCGGCGAGGGCGTCCGCACCCGTGGCGCCGACCTCAACTACCATCTGACCCTGGGCTTCATCGAGGCCGCGAGCGGCACGGCCCGCCGTGTTCAGATGCCCGACGGCCGCGCGCTGGACGTGAAAATTCCGGCCGGGATCGAAGACGGCCACACCATCCGTTTGAAAGGCCAGGGCCGCGCGGGCCAGGGCGGCGGCCCCGCTGGCGACGCGCTGATCGAGGTCGCGGTCGCCCCGCACCCCTACCTCCGCCGCGCCGGCGACGATGTCATCGTCGATCTGCCCGTGACCCTCCAGGAAGCCGTCCTGGGCGCGTCCGTCTCCGTCCCGACCGTCAAGGGCCACGTCAAACTGACCATCCCGCCCGGCTCCGGCGACGGCACCCGCCTGCGCCTGCGTGGCCGTGGCATCCGCGAGGGCCACCAATACGTCGAACTGAAAGTCGCCATGCCGCCCGGCGAGGAACCCGCTCTGGCCGACTTCCTGCGCGAGTGGCAACCCATCCACCCCTTCAACCCGCGCACGGGGATGGAGGAGCCATGATGCACCTTACCGCCGTCGCCGCCCTCTTCCCCACCCTGGGCGAGCCCGAACTCACCGCCTGGGTCGATCGCGGCTGGGTTCACCCCGAGCCGGGGCCCGTGTTCCACGACATCGACATCGCCCGCATTCGCCTGATCCACGACCTTCGCGTTCTGATGCTGATTGAGGATGAAACGATTCCGCTGATCCTGTCGCTGCTCGATCAGGTCTACGACGTCCGCGGCAAGCTGCGGACCGTGCTGCGCGCGGTGGAGGCGCAGCCGGAGCCGGTGCGGCGCTCGATCCTGTCCGCGATCGGCTGAGGCGGGCCACCCATTTTATGATCCGGCGTGGTTGCCGGGTTCACCCGAACTCGCGCGATACCGGCCGAACGACAGCCGCCGCGTCATGCGGCCCAATCGAAAGACGTCTCGTACCAAAGCCCCAAAGTATTGACTCTTGCCCTGCACCGTCATCTCCACGGGCTTGTCCCGTGGAGATGACGGTGAAAGGATAATGCCACCGGTCGAAACTTTGGACCCTTGGTAGCAATTGCCGCGCGACGAAATCAAATAGGCGATCAGGTCGTCGATTTCGTTGTTGCTCAAGTTAAAATCCGGCATTCGTTCGTGCGGCGTTCGCGGGAATGCTCGCAGTGCCAATGGCGTGATGGCGCGATTCGCCGATATCGAGGGAAAGGATGGCGCGCCAGTGGCAACGCCCCGGTGACCGCCGTGGATGGCGGGGCATCGATTCACGTCAAGCAACGCTGGCGCCCGTCATGTATCCGCGCGAAGCGGTGGCCGCGCCATTCGTGAGGGGGCCACCCTGATCGAGACCGGCGCGGGCCACCGATGGCGCGCTTTCGCGGACGTCGTGGCCGTTGCCGTCCGGCCTTGCCTAACCGCCCTCTATCCTCGGAATGAAGAACACCTCCGCGTCCGGAGGCACGAGTTGGAAATACCCGGTCTCGTGCAGCTCGCCATTGATCGCGACGTTGGTTTCTTCCTCCAGCGCGTGACCGATGCCCGGGAAATAGCCTTCCATGGCCTTGATCACGCCGCGGAGGTTGGTCGCCTCCACATCGAACTCCCGCACGCCATTGGTGTATTTGCGCGCGAAGCCCGAGGTGAAGACGACCCGTGCCGTCATGAACGCTTACTTGCCTCCCGACATCGCGGCGAGAACCCGAGGCGGAGACATCGGCAGGTGGGTCATGCGGGTGTGCGTGGCACTTTCGATCGCATTGGCGATGGCGGCCATCGGCGGGCAGATGTTCACCTCGCCCACGCCCTTCGCGCCATACGGATGGACCGGGTTCGGCACCTCCACGAGGATCGTTTCGATCATCGGAATATCGGAGGCGACCGGGCAGCGATAATCCAGGAACCCGGCGTTATCGAGCAGGCCTTTGTCGTTGTAGATATATTCCTCGTTCAGCGCCCAACCGATGCCTTGCACGACACCGCCCTGGATCTGGCCCTCGACGTAGCTGGGGTGGATGGCGCGCCCGACATCCTGTGCCGCGACGTAACGGAGAATGTCGCAGCGGCCGGTTTCCGGATCGATCTCCACGTCGACGAAATGCGCCCCGAAGCCTGGCGCCTGCGCGCCCGCGTTGACGCCCGCCGTCGCCGTGATCGGCCCGCCCGTCGCCGCCGCCTTGCCCGCGATCTCCGGCAGCGACATCGGCTTGAAGTCGCCGACATTGGCGCCCGCCGGTTTGGCGAAGCCGTCTTCCCAGATCACGCCCTCGGGATCGACGTCCCAGATCATCGCCGCGCGGCGGCAGAGGTCCTTAACGATCGTCTTGGTGGCGTTTACCACCGCCGTGCCGGTCGCGAACGTCACGCGCGAGCCACCGGTCACATGCGTGTAACCGATCGACCCGGTGTCGGCCACGATCGCCCGCACCAGGTTGTAATCGACGCCCAGGGTCTCGGCGGCCATGATGGCCATCGAGGCGCGGGAGCCGCCGATGTCCGGGCTGCCGGTCGCCACCAGCACGGTGCCGTCGGCGTTGACCGACAACGTCGCGCTGGATTCGCCGCCACCATTGAACCAGTAGCCGACGGCGACGCCACGGCCCTGATTCGCGCCCGTCGGCGGGTTGGCATAAGCCGGATGCGCCTTCAGGGCCTGCAAGGTCTCCATGAACCCGGCATGCGCGTGCTTCGGTCCGGCGATGGTCGGCGTGCCGATGCCCGCGACGTTCTTGATGCGCAGTTCCAGCGGATCCATGCCGATGGCCTTTGCGCACATGTCGATCACGCTCTCGACCGCGTAGTGCCCGATCGGCGAGCCGGGCGCGCGGTACGCCGCCGCTTTCGGCCGGTTGCTGACGACGTCGTAGCCGACCGCGCGGGCGTTCGGGATGTCATACGGCGAATAAGAACACAGGCAGGCGTTCATCACGGGCGAGCCCGGGTGCGCGCCGGCCTGGAACCGGAAAATCGCGTCGGCGGCGACGATCTTGCCGTCCTTCGTAACCCCGACCTTCGCCCACATCGACGAGCCGGAGGTCGGCCCGGTGCCCTTGAACACGTCCTCCCGCGTCATTTGCAGCCGTACCGGCAGGCCCGACTTGCGCGACAGGACGGCCGCGATGGGCTCCAGATACGCGATGGTCTTGCCACCGAAACCGCCGCCGATTTCCGCCGGCGACACGCGCAGGTCGCCGATCTTGCAACCCAGGAGCTTGGCGGTCAGCGCGCGAATTTGGAAATGACCCTGGCTGGAGGACCAGATTTCGCCCTGTCCGTCCGCTTCCATCTTCGCGACGCAGGCATGCGGCTCGATATAACCCTGATGCACAGCCGCCGTCGTAAACTCCTTCTCGATCACCACGTCCGCGCTGGCGAAGCCCTTCTCGATATCGCCCATGACGAATTCGAGACGCTTGGCGATGTTGGAAAATCCGGCGGGCTCGGGCTCGACGCCACGGGTCTTCATGTCCTCGAACAGCAACGGCGCGCCGGGCTTCATCGCCTCATCGACGTCGATGACGTGGGGCAGGACTTCGTAGGTGACCTCGATCAGCGCGGCGGCTTCCTCGGCGATGGAGGCGGAGGTGGCGGCGACCGCTGCGATCGCGTGGCCCTCATACAGCGCCTTTTCGCGCGCCAGGATGTTGCGCGTCACGTGCCAGAAGTTCACCGCGACGCGTTCCGGGCCAATGAACTCGTTTTTCTGCTCGGGCAGGTCGGCCGATGTGCAGACGGCTTTGACGCCCGGCAGGGCCTCGGCTTTCGAGGTGTCGATCTTCAGAATCCGGGCATGCGCGTGCGGCGAGCGAAGCACTTTGCCGTAGATCATGCCGGGAAGTTTAAGGTCGGCGCCGTACATCGCGCGTCCCGTTACCTTGGGCACGCCGTCGGGCCGGATCGGGCGGGTGCCAACCCATTTGAAACGTTTGACGGAGTCGGTAACGATCGTTGAGTCGTTCATGGCGCGCTCATTCCTCGAGGGCAGATGTGTGATGGTCAGGAGGCAGGGTCGCGCGCCACGGTTGGAAACGCAAGACCTGACCAGGGCGGTACGGTATGGTGTCCTGGTCCGGAAGTGGGTTTGCGATGGCTCGCGCGTCTGGTAATGAGCGGCGATGCGCCGGAGAGATGGCCGAGCGGCTTAAGGCGCACGCTTGGAAAGCGTGTGTGCGCGAAAGCGTACCGTGGGTTCGAATCCCACTCTCTCCGCCAGATACCCTGGGTTTCAGCCATTTTAACGGGATGTATCCATAAATCCCCTAATCTATCCCCTTTTCATGTGGCCGAACGACGGCGAACGGTGACGCACGCCGGAGTGCGCCCCCAACGAGTATCGAGGCCCTTGGTCCTTAGGGGGCGTGACGATTTGCGACTGCTCAGGCAAGGTCCGACGCGGAGCAACCAGGGACAGTATATGCGGGCGCTGCGGACAGGGGCCATACTTCTGATGCTCGCCATGCCGGGGCCAGCGGTGACTGACCAGAAATCAGACTACTTGGACGGCCTGACAGCCTATCAACGCAAGGACTACGTGACCGCCCTTCGTTTCTGGCGTCCGCTGGCCGAGCAGGGTTACGCCGCCGCCCAGAACGAACTCGGCCTCATGTACTTCAACGGCCGAGGCGTACCGAAGGACTACGTTCTGGCGATGCAATGGTATCGGCTGGCCGCCGAGCAAGGCTCCGCCGACGCCCAAAACAATCTCGGCGTCATGTATGCCTCCGGCCAGGGCGTGCCGAAGGACGATGCGCTGGCGGTGAAATGGTGTCGCCTCGCCGCCGATCAGGGTTACGCCGCCGCCCAGAACGAACTCGGCCTCATGTACTTCAACGGCCGAGGCGTACCGAAGGACGATGCGCTGGCGGTGAAGTGGTATCGCCTCGCCGCCGAGCAGGGTTACGCCGCCGCCCAGAACGAACTCGGCCTCATGTACTTCAACGGCCGAGGCGTACCGAAGGACTACGTTCTGGCGATGCAATGGTATCGGCTGGCCGCCGATCAGGGCTACGCCGCCGCCCAGTACAATCTCGGCCTCATGTATACCAACGGCCGAGGCGTGCCGAAGGACTACGTTCTGGCGGCGAAGTGGTATCGGCTGGCGGCCGAGCAAGGCTCCGCCGACGCCCAGAGTAATCTCGGCGCCATGTACGGCACCGGCCGAGGCGTGCCGCAGGACCAAGTGCTCGCGTATATGTGGCGGAACCTCGCCGCCGCTGGCGCGTCAGTCGCTAATGTCCGGGAGCAAGCTGAAAAAGGCCGTGACGCGCTGGCCACGAGGATGACACCCACACAGATCGCGGAGGCACAGCGGCTCTCGCGGGAGTGGAAGGCAAAATAAGCGCCGGAATCCGATGTACCCGCGTTCAGCGGGCGGCGGCTCAGCGCCCCGCCAAGCTCCACACCGTGGTCGTGCCGGTCGCCGCTTCGGGCACCTATGGTCAGGTCACGCGTCGCTTGAGTGGACGGCGCGCTGGGATGGTCGCGGCCACACACTGCCCCTGCGCTGGCCCGCGTGGTCCTGTGTGCCGTCCCGGTGGCCGCATGGGAAGTGGCTGGGCGCGACACTGCCGCCCATGCCTGGGTATCGGCGGCGTTCTACTGGCCGGAGCGGGATCGGCATGACGCTAGCGCCAGTGCCAGCCTCTTCACGCGTTGCGGCATATCTGAAACGACCGTCCATAGGCCCCGCTTTGGGTTCCGGCTGGGATGACGGGGCTACGGGAGACTCCCACCGATTTTTTGGAAATGCTGCATCCATAAATGCGGTGCCCCTAAAAGAGACCCGCCATCGCGCGTCCCGCTCTCATGGGAACTTCCCTGGCCATTGTTCGGGTGGGGGGAGGCGATCAAGCAAAACGCCCAAAGCGGTGGCAATGCAGCGCCGATCCGCGCTTAATTGGGCGGGGAGGTATCCGCCTCGGATCAGACCAGCGATCTCCCGGGCACGAATCTCGAAAGGCACCATCCTCAACCCCTGACTCTGACGAAGCCGGGCCTCGCGCATCCGGCGGGCGCCCGGGCGGTCAGACGAACGTGACGCGTCACCGACGGTTTCAACCATGCGCGGGAGATTACACTGGAACGGTGGGCCGTCACAGCGGGATTTTCAGGCGCGGGGGCCATTCTCTCGCCGCGCCTCATGACCGGCGGAGCCGATCTCCTGGGCGCCCAGACCGCCGCCACAAGCCCTTACGGCCGCCGCGCTGCGCACACACCCCTGCCGCCACATCCGGGTCCGGGTGTGTAGGGAGTATAATTAAAGAGACGTGTATTTATTGGGACTCTGCCGTTCCGGAACAGCGGGCGCCAGGTTCCCACCATCGCCGCGATCTTCTCATGGGCCGCAGCCAGTTGCGAGTACAGCACCAGGATGAGCGCGTCCATCTCTTTGCGGCTCAGGCGGGTGAGATCGGGCGAGGTCACCCGACGTTTAGAATCGACACGGCACCGCCATTAGGCCGAGCGCATGAGACCACCGGCCTCTTGATGCGCGGTTTGCATGTTGCGGTCCAAGGTTTCCATCGCGGCTACCGCTGCGTAGTCTGAGTGATCATAAGGGCGGGGCGGGGGCGGGGGGGGTGTAGGTTAGTATTGTGTCGGATATCTCGACACTAGGGCCGCCGAATCTGGCGCGTTGCCGGCGCATCGTGAACGTGATCCCAACGGCCCGCGTGGCGTGGGGACGAGCGATCAGCAAAGCGGTATAGCCTCGGGTCGCCTTTGCCCCGACCGCCGGGCCGCACCACCTCCAGGCTGCCCACCCCGACAAGCAAGGCCAGAGCGTTTCGATACCGGTCCTTGCCCCACCCTGCCATAATGGCGGCCGCTTCCATTGGGATCGGCGCGACCGCGAACGACTTTCCGCTGAAATGAGTGGTCCGCAGCACCAACAGCAATAGCGACGCGTCCGAACCATGCTTCGCGCGCTGAAATGCTTCGACCTCACTGACAGTGTTGAACACGCGCCGTTCTCCCGCCGTGATAATCCGGTTTTCTTCCTTGTAGCGCCATGCCGAGCGGGCTGCGCTGACAACTCTGGCGTCTGGCAGCGGCGGAATGCAATCTTCGTTAAATCCACGTAGCACGTCGATCAAAGCGTCCAGATCGTCGCAAGACGGCGCTTCCTCGCGCGCAAACCGAAAAAGTGTGTCACCTCTGGTGCCTTCCAGAATGGGCGCCGTCGGCAGTCCCGCCCCGCGATCGGCAGGACCGCGCTGCACGACCGCGGAAGCGTCCGGCAGGCTTCCGGGCTTCATGCTTGGTAAACGTTCGATGTCCGACCAGCCGCCTTCCACGAAGCGGTACAGCTTACCGGCATGTGGCCCTGACGGTCGCCGGCTGGGTGGCACGACCACGAAACCGCCGATTGCCTTAATGTCAACCGGCAGTTGCTCGGAATTGCGCAAGTTTCGGCAATGCTCTCCGGAACCGCGGTAATACAGATGAACCCCACCCGATGGTGTTTCGACGATCAGCGGCGTAGTGCCGAAACGGCAGATCATGTCCCCCGTCAGCTTGGCATCGTCGATGTCCACCACATTCACGCGGCTCAATCCGGTAAGGATTCCAATGTTTGCGTCCGGGAAGCGCAGAATAAGTTGACGCAGCGCATTCATTCCTGGCGGCGTTTTCCAGCCCTTTGTGCGGATGCCTGGAGTCTTGCCATCTTCATTCGTCGAACACGGAATTGGGGCCAGTCCGTAGGAACGAAGTTGCAATGCTGCTGAGGCGAACGGCCCCGCCGCCGATCCGGTATCAGGCATCGCCAGCCAGCGAATTCCATGTCATCTTATGCGGCATCTGGCTTCGCCAATTCTTTGAGGCTGGCATAGGTCGCCATCCGGCGCCCGCCCACCTCAACGAGCGTCACTTTTCCAGATTTGACCAACTGCCAGTACTTGGTGTTGCCCACACCAATAAGTTTGCGGGCAACAGGCCCCGTCACGAGCAGGGGTTCCATTTCAATCGCGTTCATCCGAACACCTCTGGTTTATTGCGAGGTGAACGTGGGCCTATTCGGCGGCTATTAGAGGTCCGCTTCTTCGCGGCGGTTTCCGCTTCAAAAGGCGGACCGTGACACCCGCGCGCTTGGCACATTGTCCAGGTCCAGGGCCCACGCCGTAAGGTTCGCGGCCGTGCCGTGCAGGTGCGCGCCGAACCGATCCCTAAGAAACGCCGCGATTGTGATTTGAACGCCTCGCGCCAGCGCGTCGCCGTGGTCGTGCTCAATTGTCAACGGGTCATCGGCGCCCCTGATCCAACGCAACTGTGTCTGACACCATTCCGCGACCCGCCGCAGCGTCGCCGCGTCGCTGATCATCATACCCGCTTGGAGCGGATCGGCTGAAGCCTTGGCCTCCGCGTTTCTGATCAGTTCGGCCGCAATTTCTTCCAAAGTGGCGGAGCGATTCTGGTACTTTTCCCGAATTGCCGTGACCGGCGCGAGTTTCGTCGCCGCGCGCCGGTCGCTCGCCGCGCCCCTCGAGATGCAGATAACCTCGCGAACTGCCGCCTGTTGCTCGTCCTCTTGGTCGCGGGGGCGAGTGTCCTCGCCGTGAATCCGCAGCATGTCACCGGGAGAGAAGAACGCCTCCGGGACAGCCGGGTGGATGAAGCCGCCGGTTTTCCGGTCGCGGCGCGTCAACTCTCGACGGGCAGCGTCGAGCCAAGCGTTTGTGTTCGTCATGCCAAGCCCGCCCTGATCGGCACCACGTCGGCCGTGACAGCCTGACGAGCGCAAAACTCGGCCCAGGTATCCATCAGTTTCCGCCGCCGCTCCAACAGATCACCTCTTTGGTATGCACTCTGGACCTTACTCCCCGGGGTGTGGGCCAACGCTGCCTCCGCAACGTCCGCAGGTTGCCCGGTCTCCGCAGCCCAATCTCGGAAAGTGGAACGGAAACCATGTGCCGTCAGATCGCCGCGTCCCATGCGCCGCAGCAACATCAGGAACGCCATATTTGACAGCGGACGGCCCGCACGGGCGCCTGGGAAAACCCACCCGCCCCGCGCATCGTCACGCAATGGCGCGACCACCCGCAGGACGGCCTGGGCGGCGTCCGACAAGGGAACGCGATGCTCTCTCGCCGCTTTCATCCGCAACGCTGGCACCGTCCACACGCCCGCCGCCATGTCGATTTCGGACCACTGGGCCTCGATTGCCTCGCTTGTCCGCGCCGCCGTCAAAACGGCGAACCGCAGCGCCAGCGCGCCGAGACCTTCCTGATCGGA
>SHWL01000100.1 GCA_009693865.1 Acetobacteraceae bacterium
GCCAGGCCTGAAAGGCCGGCTCACGCACTTTGCGCAAAAGTGTGGCCGATCAGACTCGGTCAGGCCTGAAACGACAGAGGACCAAATCGCGGGAACTGGCTCGGGACGGCCGGTTCAGAGACCGATTTTCCATAATGAGAACTGCTGCGCTGCTTGCGAATTTCTTTCTGTCCCGGTTCAATCAGGAGTTCAATCGCAACATCCGTGGCTTTACTGAAACCGCGACCGCGGCATTGAACGCGCACGAGTGGCCGGGAAATGTCCGTGAGCTGGAAAACCGGATGAAGCGTGCCGTCGTGATGGCTGAAAGCCGTATGATCGATGTGGCCGATCTCGAACTTGCCTCGACGGACGAAGCGATGCCCGACCTCGATCTGCGCGCCGCCCGGTCGCGCGCGGAACGCGAGGTGCTGCGGGCAGCGCTGGCACGCAGCAATAACACGCTGGCGACGGCGGCCCGCCTGCTTGGGGTAAGCCGGCCCACGTTGTATGGGCTTATGGAAGTCCATGGGATCGATATCGACGTAATGAGGCCGCCCGCGGGGGCAGGCGATACATAGGCGGCCAGGGCAGCCGCCGCCGAAACAGAATGAAACTGAGGATCAGGATCATGCGTCACACAACGGCCAGGCGTTTCCGGACGGCCATGCGATACGATGCTCCTAAGGGCTGGGTTCCCAAGGGCTGGAATTTGGGTGCGATCGCGGTTGGCGTATGGCTCGCGGGTTTTCCGCTGGCCGCGCACGCCGACTACATGTCGAATGCTCGGGAATCGATGAAAAAGGGCGATCTGAAGTCGGCTCAGATCGACCTGCGCAATGCCGTGCGGAGTGACCCACAGAACGCTGAGGCGCATTACTTGCTGGGCCGGGTGTCGATCGAGCTAGGCGATCCCGTCGCCGCGGAGCGCGAGGCGGAGGCCGCGCGGCAACGCGGCTACGATCCGCGCCAGGCCGTTCCGCTGCTGTCTCAGGCCCTTTTGGGGCAGGGCAAATACCAGAAGTTACTGGACGACCTGAAGCCGGATGGAAGGGACCCGAATCTCGACGCCTCGATTCTCGTGTCCCGTGGATATGCTTTGATCGGCCTCAAAAAGGCGGACGACGCGCAGAAAGCGTTCGCCGAGGCGGCACAGGTCGCCCCAAACGCGGTGGAGCCGCTGCTGGCCGACGCCCGTCTTTCGGTGGCCCGCGCTGACCTGAACGGAGCACAGGCGAAGATCGACCAGGCAATCGCGGCACAACCGAAATCGGCCGAAGCGCTGCTGGCCAAGGCGCAGTTACTGCGGCTCAAAAACGATGGGCCCGCCGCGCTGGCGGTTCTGGACGATCTGATCGCCACGCAGCCTTCGGTCATGCAGGCGCGGCTTGATCGCGCGAGCCTCGCGCTGGCGATGAACAAGAACGATCTGGCGAAGACGGATATCGAGGCCGTACTGAAAGGCACGCCCGGAAATATTCAGGCGATCTATCTCGCCGCCGTGATGGAGGCGCAGGCCGGTCATTGGGAGGTCGCGGATAAGTATCTGGAGAAGATCGCCGGCTTCATCGGCCGTATCCAGCGTGCCTTTTATTTGCAAGCGGTGGTGAAGGAGCAGTTGGGCCAGTTCGAACAGGCCGAGGAAGCCGCCCGTAAATATTTGGCTCGCTTCCCTAACGACATCGCGGGTTACAAGGTTCTGGCGCGGGTCCAGTTCGCCAAGAAACGACCCGATCAAGTGATCGAGACCCTGGGTAAGATCGCTGAGTCCGGCAAGGGCGATGCAGAAACCTTCGATCTGCTGGGCCGGGCATATTCGGCCACGAATCGCGCGGCGGACGCCGTCGCCGCATTCCAGAAGGCGCAGGGGATGGCGCCGAACGACGTGGGACTCCAGACCAGGCTCGCCTCCGCGCGGATGGGCATGGGCGACGTCGAGTCCGCGATGGGCGATCTGGAACATACGTTGCAACTCGTTCCCAAAGCTCCCGCGGTGGGCGAGGCGTTGTTCTTCGCCTCACTCGCCAGTGGCGACATGGACAGGGCCGCCGATTCCCTCGCCAAAGTGAAGGCGGCGCAGGGCGATAACGAGATCACCGGCAATCTTCAGGGATTGTTGTACCTCGCGAAGACCGAGTTGCAGCAGGCGGAAGATGCCTTCGCGGCGCTGGTGAAGAAATATCCGGATTTTGGGGCGGCCAAGGTTAATCTGGCGCGGATCGTGGCCATGCGCGGTGATCAGCCTCGGGCGGAGACACTGCTGGCCCAGGTGTTGGCGAAGAACCCGACCGCGGAACCCGCGTTGACCATGGCGGTGTTCTACAAACTGCAGAACGGCCGCCTCGGCGCAGCGACCGAAATCATGCAGAAAGCTCTCGCGGCCGCGCCGTCCTCGGCGAACACGATCGCCAATCTGGGCGAGCTTTATATCCGGGACGGAAAAACGCAAAAGGCGCTCGATATGGCGCTGGCGCAGAAACCGCCGGTGTCGAGGTCCATCGAACTTTTTAGCCTCAAGGCGGCCTGTTATCTTGCTTTGGGCCGGAAAAAGGAAGCGAAAGACACTTACACGGAATTGCTGAAGCACGATGCCAAGATTGTCGGCGCGCGCCGGCAGCTTGTCGCGTTGCAGATCGAGGCGGGCGAGTTCGAAGCGGCGCGCTCGACGTTGACCGCGGGCATCGCCTCGAACCCCAGGAACTATCAATTTTATCAAGACCTGACGATGATCGATCTCAAATCGACCGGGGTTGAGGCGGCACTGGCTTCCGCGGACCGGTTGATGGGGCAGGATCGAGATTTCGCGGACCTTCGCGCGCTTAAGGGCGATCTCTATCTGGCGGCGAACCGGCCTAACGATGCGGCGGACGCCTACCAAAAGGAATATCAGACAGCTCCGTCCAACCTCTTGGTCACGCGGCTGGCAGCGGCGACCATACGGGCTGGCCGGGTCGACAGCTCGGTGAAACTGTTGGGCGAATGGGTCAGTCAGCGTCCGGAAGACTTCAATGCGCTACAGCAGTTGTCGGAGATTCTGCTGACCATGGAGCGGTACGACGACGCGGCGGTGTATCTGCAGCAGCTTCTGGCGAAGAAGCCTTACGACGCCGTCGCATTGAACAACCTCGCCTGGATTTACCAGCAGAAGGGCGATGACCGGGCCTTGCCGATGGCGCGGCGCGCTTATGTTCTGTCGCCCAACGCTCAGACCGCCGATACCCTTGGCTGGATTCTGGTGACCACCGGAAACGCCGCCAATGGGGTCTCGCTGTTACGCCAGGCTACGACTGAGGCGTCGAACGACCCGCGCGTGGTCTATCATTACGCGGTCGCGCTGAAGGACACCGGCAACAAAGAAGAAGCGATCAAGCAATTGACCATCGTGGTTGGTCTCAAGGCGGCGGCGAAAGAAAAGGAAGACGCGCAACGGCTGCTGGCCGACCTTAAGGGATCCTGAAACGGCCCCATCGTCCGCCGGTCCGATGCCGCCGGTCCGGCTGCTTACGTTTTCGACGTTGTTTCCAAACAACGCCCGGCCGAACCACGGTGTTTTCGTCGAAAATCGCCTGCGGCATTTGGTGGCAAGCGGTGACGCCGTCAGCGAGGTTCTGGCGCCCGTTCCCTGGTTCCCGAGTGCTCACCCGCGGTTCGGTGACCGGGCTTTGAACGCGCGGGTGGCCCGGAGCGAAACCCGTCATGGTCTGACGATCCGTCATCCACGCTTTCCGGTCATTCCACGGGTTGGGATGTCGCTCGCGCCCATGCTGCTGTACCGCGCGATGGTGCCGGTGGTCGCTAAGATGATCCGGGAGACCGGGGGCTTCGACGCGATCGACGCGCATTACTTTTACCCGGACGGTGTCGCGGCGGTCTGGCTCGGGCAGCGTTTCGGCTTGCCGGTGGTCGTGACGGCTCGGGGCACCGATGTCAGTCTGATTCCTCAATTCCGGCGGCCCCGACGCCTGATCCAGGAGGCGATCGCGGGGGCATCGGCAATTGTAACCGTCAGCGCGGCTCTGAAGGAGGCGCTGATTGAGATCGGCGCGCCGTCCGGCAAGGTCACGGTGTTGCGGAATGGGGTCGACACCGCGCTGTTTAGTCCCCCATCGGATCGTGACGCGGCGCGTGCCGCTTTGGGCCTGACCCGGCCCGCCTTGATTTCGGTCGGCCACCTTATCGAGCGGAAGGGCCATCATCGTACCATCGAAGCGATGGCGAAGCTCCCGGAGTTCGAGTTGATCATCGTGGGCGAAGGGCCGGAGCGCGATCGGCTCGACGCCCTGATCGCGCGTCTTGGCCTCGGGGAACGGGTGCGTCTGGTTGGGACGCGTCCGCATGTGGCATTGCCTTCGCTTTACGGCGCGGCGGACGCGTCCGTCCTTTCGTCCTCGCGCGAGGGATGGGCCAACGTGCTGTTGGAATCGATGGCATGCGGCACTCCGGTGGTGGCCAGCAACATCTGGGGCAATCCCGAGGTGGTGAGAACCGAGGCGGCAGGCGTGATCACCCGCGAAAACACCGCGGACGGCATCGCCGACGGCGTGCGCCGGTTGTTCGCGCGGGCTCCCTCGCGCGAGGCGACCCGGGCTTACGCGGAGCCTTTTGGTTGGGAGGAAACAACAGCAGGTCAACTGCGGTTGTTCCGCCAGGTCACCGATGAATGGAACGCGCGGAAGGCATAGGCCGCAGGGTCAAATCTGCTTTTTTGCCATGGCCGCGAGATCGCCGATCAACGCCGGATCGGCCTCACCCACGACGATATAGGAATGCGACCCATCGTCCCAGGTCGCCAGATGGACCGCGCCGCGCCGCTCCAACTTTATGGCGATGGGCTTGCCCTCTCTGTACAGCACGCAAAATGCGATCGGCAGGCCTTTTTCCCGCGTGTACATCAACTCCGCGACCGGCGCGCCGTCCAGAACCACCATGCGGCCGCCGGCGAAGGTCAGCCCGGCTTCCTTAAAGTCCGGGATGACCAAGGTTCCTTTCACGCGTTTGCCCAGCCACGACTTCAGGTGATCGGACTGAGTCGCGGGAACCTCGACCAAATGAGTGGTCTCACGCGAATAAACCGCATGGTATTCGGCGACTTCCGTCAGCATTCGGTCGCGGTTCGACACAATGAGATCCGGCCACATCGCGCCCGCCCCGTAACCCATGACGCCGATCAGGATGGAAGCGGCGAAAGCCCAGTAGAGACCGGGCCGCGAAAGCCGGGCGCGGACGGACGTCAGCTGTGTCTCCGGGGTCCTGGCGAACAGGGTCTCCGGGAACGCGGCGCGTAAAAGCGCCGTAGTTTCGCGGTGGATTGTCAGCATGCGTTGCGCCGCCGGGTTCTCGGCCAGGTGGGATTCCACCGCCGTCGCGGTGGCCTGATCGAGTTCACCGTCGGCATAGGCGGCGAGCAAAGCGTCCATGTCTTCCATGTTTGTCATGTCAAGCAGGCCTCGCCTTGTCCTGATCGGCCGCCGGCCGGGCGCGACGTCCCGGGAATTGCGTCACGGTCTCTCCGGCCGTTGGAGCGGACAAACGTTCATGAAGATCCTGGCGCGCGCGCGACAATCGGCTCATGACCGTGCCCATTGGGATTCCCAGCGCTGCCGCGGTTTCTTTGTAACTGAGGCCATCGACACAGACCAACATCAAGACGGTCCGCTGGTCGCCGGACAGTTCACCCAGCGCGCGCCTGACCGCGGCGAGTGTCAAGCGTCCGTCGACGACCGCCTGGCCGTCCGTGCCAATAACGCCGGCGGCGGCTTCCAGGTCGTCATGGCGGCGAACCTTGCGGTGCCGCAGTTCGTCGAACCAAAGATTTCTCATGATCCCGTACAGCCACGCGTCCAATCTTGTGTGTTCACGGAGCTGATCGGAACGCAGCAGCACCCGCTCGCAGACGTTTTGCACCAGATCGTCGGCATCGGTTCCCGAGCCGGTCAACGCCAGCCCAAATCTGCGAAGACGGGGCAACAGTGCCGTCAACGCCTGCCGGAGGTCGTTCCCCAACGTCGCCTCTCCCTGGTGCCAAGACATGACGGTCGTCTGGGGAAGTCTATTCCATGCGCGCGCAGGTTCCAACGCGCCGTTGCGCTCGAGGGAGAGGCCCGGTTGCCGTCACGTGCGCGAACCCGCGCACGTGACGGCTGATCCGGTGCCACATTTGGGGAAAAGCAGTACCGGAGAACAGGGGCGTTGCCAGACCGTCCCCCCGATCAATCTGAAGACGGCTGACGCGCGAGGTTTATTCCCGGTGGGCCATGGCCTGGAACCTGCCGTAACGCAGGCTCAATTGGCTCGGCTGGTCCAGGAGGTCCAGCACCTCGGTCGTGGCCGAAAGATCGAAGCGCATCTCCTTTTGGCCGGCCAGATGGACGATCCCGACCTTAGGATAAGGGTACCAGAATTCGACCAAAGCGGGTTCCCGCGGGTCGAAGCGCCAGGGCCGGATATAATTGCAGGTGTCGGGCAACAGCTCGACCCGCAGGCCGTCGACATGAACCGCCAGCGCCATCGCGATCTGATCCGAGGTAAAGGGCTTGCCGTGGCGGAGGATGCGCGCCTGCCATCGGCGCATCGCGGCCCAGTGCGGCGCGTCTGCGCGAAGTCCGAAAACGCCCGCGTTCAGCAGGGGGCGCGTGGCAAGGTCCCGGAGGACGCTCAGGGACAGGCCGGCATGACGGCCATTCTTGAAGTTAAATGAACGAACCTGCGCCAGTCCCCATAAGCCGCGAAGCATCCAGCGGACTTCGATATGCCGTTCCCAGTACCGGCCGCCGCCGGGGACGATGGCCAGCGCCCCCGTCCGCGCGGCGCCTGCGACCAGACGTATCGCGGCTGGATCCTGGACCCAGGTGTCGGCGTCGAGCCAGATCAGAACCTCGTGGCCCGGAAACATCCGATCGAGCCAAAGTTTGCCGAAGTTGGCGGCGAGCGCGGGCCGCTTGCGCAGTGCCGCCGATGGCAACGCGGGATCGTCCGGTAAGCTGGCCACAATCGTTTCAGCCGCCCGAAGCCGATCCACCTGGGCCGGCGACAAACCCGCGTCGATGACACCGAATGGGGGCGGATTATCCGGAAAGGCTGCGAGAAGCGACAGACGCAACTCCTCGATCATCGGAAAATAGACCGAATCGCCGCCTGTCACGATCAGCGGCGGGCTCGAGGGAGGGGAAGTCATGCCGGTCGTCCGTTGCCATGTTGTGTGTGCCATGTTCGGCGGCCGGTCAGAAGAGGCGCCGCCTGACAATCCGGTGCTCCGGCGGTATGGTCGGGGACGAAGGAGTTGCCATGCACGTCGCGACCTCATCCGCGTTCAAAGAAAACGCCCACCACGCTCTGGCAAATGCGGGCCTGCAACGGGCTCTGGCCCGCAGCGGCGGCAGTTTCATCGCTCGCCGCGCCGCCGCCGTGGCGGGTCTGCCGGAGTTCGAGAGCCTCTGTGACACCGCCCGCGATATTAAAAATCACACACTGGCGCATCTGGATTTCTACCTGGAGGAGTACGAGCGGAAGGTTCTCGCGTCCGGCGGGCAGGTGCATTGGTGCGCCGATGCGGCGGCGGCGCGCGCGGTGGTGCTGGCGATTTGCGAGAAGGCCGGCGCGCGGACAGTGACCAAGGGCAAATCGATGATTTCGGAAGAACTCGCCATCAACGACCATCTGGAGCGGCACGGGATCACGCCGGTGGAGACCGATTTAGGCGAATACATCATTCAATTGCGTCACGAACTGCCCAGTCATATCATTGCACCGGCGTTTCATTTGAACTTGGAGGATTGGGAGGAGGCATTTCGGAAATCCCATACCGATCTGCCCGCGGATCGCGTGTTCGCGGAACGTCGCGACATTCTGACCGAGGCGCGGACGAAGTTGCGGTCTCAATTCCTCGCCGCGGATGTGGGGATTACCGGGGCGAATTTCCTGATCGCGGAAACCGGCAGCAGCGTGATCGTTACCAACGAGGGCAATGGCGATCTGACGCAGACCCTGCCGAAAGTGCATATCGTACTGGCGAGCATCGAGAAGATGGTGCCGACGATCGAGGATTGCACGTCATTGCTGCGGGTGTTGGCTCGGTCGGCTACCGGGCAGGAATTTTCCGTCTACACGACGTTCTCCACTGGCGCGCGGCGGCCGGGGGATCTGGACGGGCCCGAGGAATATCATGTGGTGCTGGTGGATAATGGCCGCTCCGCCATGATCGGCACGGAGTTTCAGGACATGTTGCGCTGCATTCGTTGCGCGGCGTGTATGAACCATTGCCCGGTTTATGGCGCGATCGGCGGGCACGCGTACGGTTGGGTGTATCCTGGACCGATGGGCGCGGTGCTGACTCCCGGTTTGATCGGCGTCAAAGAGGCGGGCCAATTGCCGAATGCCTCGACATTTTGCGGGAAGTGCGAAAGCGTATGCCCGGTGCGCATTCCGTTGCCGAAACTGATGCGGCATTGGCGGGAGCGGGAGTTCGAGCGCCACCTGACACCCGCCGCGATGCGCTGGAACCTTGGAATTTGGGGATTTTTCGCGAGGCGGCCGTTGCTGTACCGAATGGCGACCCGCGCGGTGGCTGTGAGCCTCGGCTGGATTGGCCGCAAGAAAGGACGATTTTCGAAAATGCCCTTTGCCGGCGGCTGGACCGAGGCACGCGACCTGCCGGCCCCTGAGGGCGATACGTTCTTCGCCCGTTACGCCCGGGAACAACGCGCGCGGGCGCTGACATGACCAAGGAGGCCATTCTGGGGGCACTGCGCCGTGGCCTTCGCCGAGGTGCCCTGCCCGAGGACCAGACGGCCATGCTGCGTGGCCGATTGGAACGCCATCCGCGCCAGTTGATTCCCGCGCGGAGCCGGTTGCCACACGCGGGACAGGTCGATCTGTTCGTCGCGAATGTGGAGAAGGAGTTTGGTACGGTGGCCCGCGTTGCTGACGGCAGCGATGTGCCGGGCGCGGTGGCGGATTACCTCGCCGCGCAGAATCTGCCGGGGAATTTGGTGATGGCGCCACATCCCGAATTGCGTGATATTCCGTGGTCCGCTCGCCCATTGCTGGAGTTTCGCGAAGGCCGGGCGGAGGGAACCGACATGGTCAGTGTGCAGCACGGCTTCGCCGCGATCGCGGAAACGGGAACGTTGATGCTGCCCTCCGGTCCGGTGCGGCCCACGACGTTGAATGTGCTGACGGATACCGGGATCGTGGTGCTGCGCGCGTCCCGGGTGGTTGGGGCTTATGAAGAGGCATGGGATTTGTTGCGCGCGGAGATCGGTGCGATGCCGCGTAATGTCATGCTTGTGACGGGTCCGTCACGGTCCGCGGATATCGAGCAGACGCTGGAGCTTGGCGCGCACGGTCCGCGCCGCTTGCATATTGTTTTGATTGAGGATGTGGCCTGACCGGCTTCATGTCCGTTCGCCGCGGAAGAACCCGCGGCGCGCCCTGAAATGCGCATCGCGGACCGGGTGACACAGATCGTCCCGTGCGATAATCTCCCGCGTCGGCATTCATGGGCCGAGGACAGGAGCCATCGCATGACCGGCCATCACGACCACGACCATGGCGGGCAAGAGATTCCCTCCGCCACCGCCTTGCGGGTCAAGGCACTGGAATCCCTGCTGGTGGAAAAAGGCCTGGTCGATCCGGCCGCGCTGGATGCCATCATCGACTCCTATGAAAACAAAGTCGGCCCCCGCCACGGAGCCCGCGTCGTCGCCCGGGCCTGGACCGATCCGGCCTATAAGGCGAGGCTGCTGGCGGACGGGTCCAACGCGATCGCCGAGGTCGGGTTCCCCGGCTCGCAGCGGGCGCACGTGGCCGTGGTGGAGAACACCCCCAGCCTGCACAACCTCGTCGTTTGCACGCTGTGCTCCTGCTACCCCTCGTCGGTACTGGGCTTACCGCCCGTCTGGTACAAATCTTCAGCCTACCGGTCGCGAGCGGTAATCGATCCGCGCGGAGTGCTGCGCGACTTCGGCCTGACCCTGGATGAGGGCGTCGCGGTGCGGGTCTGGGACTCGACCGCCGAGCTCCGCTACCTGGTGCTGCCCGAGCGGCCGGCGGGGACCGAGGGCATGGATGAGGACGCGCTGACCGCGCTGGTCTCGCGCGATGCCATGATCGGCACGGCCAAGGTCGCCACGCCATGAACGGGGTGCATGACATGGGCGGGATGCACGGCTTTGGGCCGGTGCTCCCGGAGGTGGATGAACCGGTGTTCCACGCGCCGTGGGAAGGCCGGGTACTGGGCCTGAACCGGCTGATGGGCGCGTGGCGGCGGTGGAACATCGATGCCTCTCGGCACTCGATCGAGCGGCTGCCCCCGGCGGACTACCTGGGCTTCAGCTATTACGAGAAATGGCTGGCAGCCATGATCAATCGGATGCTCGCTCTTGGGATGATCACGGCGGGGGAACTGGCCAGCGGACACAAGGCGGACGGCACCGTCGTGGCGTCCCCGCCGGTTACCGCCGACACGGTCATGGACATCATCAACGCCGTCGGATCGTACCAGAGGGATGTCGGGGCCAACCCGCGCTTCGCCGCCGGCGATCGGGTGCGCGCCCGGACCATCAACCCCGAGGGCCATACCAGGCTGCCACGTTACGCGCGCGGCCGTCTGGGCGTCATCGAGCGGGACCATGGCGCGCAGGTCTTCCCAGACTCCAATTCCCGGTTCGCCGGCGAGGCGCCGCAAACCCTGTACACCGTCTGCTTCACCGCGCGGGAACTCTGGGGCGAGGCGGCCAACCCGGCGGACCATGTGTCTCTCGACCTGTGGGAGGACTACCTTGAGCCCGCGTGAGATCCCGGCCGGCCAGCCGAGGGATGAGACCGGGCCGGTCTTCGCGGAACCATGGCAGGCCCAGGCCTTCGCGCTGGCGGTTCAGTTAAGCGACGCCGGACATTTCACCTGGACGGAATGGGCCGAGACACTGGGTGCCGAACTGCGCGCGGCGGGGGAGGACGATGGCTCCCGGTACTATGAGACCTGGCTGAAGGCGTTGGAACGGATCAGTCTGGTGAAGGGCCTGACTGACCTCGCCACGCTGGATGAACGTACCGAGGCCTGGGAGCACGCGTACGAACGTACGCCGCACGGTCAGCCGGTGGAGCTGTAGGCAAAGGGGTTCCAATCGAAATTTGGCCTCGACGCGAAACCCGCGGAAAGCACACTCGCCGATCCGCCTGACGGCGTGATGGGTTGGTGTGTCGTAATCGATGGCGGGCCGATGCGCGGGAACCGATATCCCCGATCGCGGCCTGGCCACAACGGGGGATCCGTTGCTGATCCGTTATCGGAATGGGGCCGGTTTCGCGTCGCGGAACGATGTGCCGCTTTCCGCCAGTTCCCGGAGCAGACGCGAAGGAGCCCAGCGAGAACCATATTGCTGATGCCAACTGGCGATTTGGTTGTAAACGTCGCGGACGCCAATGCCGTCGGCCCAGTACATCAGGCCGCCCCGGTAACGCGGGAAACCAAATCCGTGCAGCCACATCACGTCGATGTCGCTGGCGCGATAGGCTTTGCCTTCCTCCAGGATGCGGCACGCCTCGTTTACGGATGAGAACAACAAACGTCGCAGAATTTCCATGTCGGTGAAGGTCTTTCGCGCCACGCCCAGTTCGGCGGCGACGTCGCTGATGATTTTCGCCACCTCGGGGTCGGGATACGGGGTGCGGTCGCCCTTTTCGTATTTATACCAGCCCGCGCCAGTCTTCTGCCCGTAGCGGCCCAGTTCCACGAGTTTATCGGCGATCGGCAGTTTGCGGTAATTCGGGTCCTGTGCCGCCCGCCGCCGCCGCCCCGCGGCACCGATGTCCAGTCCGGCCAGATCGCCCACCGCGAAGGGACCCATCGGATAACCGAAATCGACCATCGCCTTGTCGACCTGTTCGGGCAGGCATCCTTCCTCCAACAGAATGACCATCTCGGCATTGAATGGCGCGCGGGAACGGTTGGCGACGAAGCCGTCGGTGTTGCCCGCCATCGCTGAGATTTTGCCGATCCGCTTGCCAAGCGCCATCGCCGTGACCAGCGTCTCGGGCGAGGATTTCGACCCGCGCACGACCTCAAACAATTTCATGACGTTGGCGGGTGAGAAGAAATGCGTGCCCGCGATATCCTGCGGACGTCTCGTCATGTTGGCGATCTGATCGATATCCAACGCCGAGGTGTTCGAGAACATCAGCGCGCCCGGCTTCATCACTTCGTCGAGTTTGGCGAAGATCGGCTTTTTGACGTCCATTTCCTCGAACACCGCCTCGATCACGACATCGCAATCCTTGATGTCGTCGTAACCCGCGACAGGATGGATGCGGGCGAAGCGGCGTTGCATCTCGTCTTCTTTGAGACTGCCGCGCTTGACCGAGGTTTCGTAATTCGACTTGATGCGCGCCATGCCGCGATCGAGCGCTTCCTGTGTCGCATCCATGATCTTCACGTCGTAGCCGAAATCCGCGAAGGACATGGCGATGCCGCCGCCCATCGTGCCGGCGCCTACCACGGCCGCGTTGTTGAGATCGCGAGCACGCGCGGTGGCGGGCATGTCCGGCAGTTTCGCGGCCTCGCGTTCGGCGAAGAAGGCATAACGCAGGGCTTTCGCCTCATCGGCGTTGACCAGTTCCAGGAACAGTTCCTGTTCGCGTTGCATACCCAGGTCGAAGGGGAGGGTCGCGGCGGCCTCGACGGCGGCGATGCAGTTATAGGGTGCCTTTTGGTTGCGAGCGCGACGCGCGATGGATTTTCGCATCGCCTCGAACACCGAGGGATCGGCTTTGCAATCGCGGTCGCGGATTCTCGGTAACGGCCGGGCGTCGGCGATTTTACGGGCATAAGCGACGGCGCTCGCGCGCAGATCGGCGCCTTCGGGCAGAACTTCGTCGAGAATGCCCAGGGTTTTTGCTTCCGGAGCCGGAACGTGACGTCCGGAGACGATCATCTCCAGCGCGGTTTGTACGCCAGCCAGTCGTGGCAGACGTTGCGTGCCGCCGCCGCCGGGCAGAATGCCGATCAGCACCTCGGGCAGGCCAACCTTCGCAGAGGGAACCGCGATCCGGTAATGACAACCCATCGCGTTTTCCAGCCCGCCGCCAAGGGCAAAACCGTGGATGGCGGCGACGACCGGCTTTGGCGAGCGATCCATCACGTCGTAGGTCCGCTCCCCGATCGGCAGACGCTTGCGGTTGGCGTCGAAGCCGCGGATGTCGGCGCCTGCAATGAAGCTACGGCCGTCGCCCATCAGCACCATGGCTTTGATCGAGGCATCGGCAATCGCGGTGTTCAGGCATTCGATAATGCCATCCGCGACCCCTGGGCCAAGCGCGTTGACGGGCGGGTAATTGACGATGATGACGCCGATATCGCCGTCTTTTTCCAGGCGGACCACGGGAGAGTCGGTCATGGCGGTTCCTCTGTGTCTCGTGGGGGAAGATAGAATGAGCGGGCAGCGACGGGAAGGTCAGAAAATCCCCGCCGCCAGGCCGGCGGTCATGGTCGCGCCGATCTCGGCGCAGCGGCGCAAGTCGTCCTGGCCGATGATTTTGGGCGCCAGGATCGCCTCGGGCGTTTGCGCGTTGGTACGAACGATCAACGTGGCCGCGATTTGTTTCAACCGCCAACCGGTGGCGATGCGCGCGAGTTGACGGGCGGTGTTTTCGCCGTCGCTGCCGGCACAGATCAGCGCGGCGTAGGGGCGGCCGTTCAAACGTTCCAGGACCGGATAATAGGTACGGTCGAAGAAATCCTTCATGGTCCCCGCCATCGAGGCGAGGTTCTCCGGCGTTGCGAAAATATAGCCATCCGCGCGCAGCAAATCGTCAGGTCCGGCGTCCGGCGCGCGTAACAGACGCACCGTTACCTCCGGGTCTGGGACGGCGGCGGCTTCGGCCATTTGCCTTGCACCGCCCGTCCGCGAATCCCAGACGATCAGCAGTGTTTTCAGAGCGCGGCCTCGGCAATGACGCGCATCGCCTCGATGCTCGCGCCTTTCAGCACCATCGTCCCCAGATCGCCCGACTTCTCTGACTGCTTCCACGCCGCCAGCCGGTCCTTGATGCGGTCGGCAGGCCCGCACAGCGAGATTTCATCGACCAGTTTGTCCGGCACCGCGGCGGCGGCCTCATTCTTTTTGCCGTCGAGGAAGTAATCCTGGATCGTCTTCGCCTCGCCCTCGTAGCCGAGTTTGATCGCGACATCGTTGTAGTAATTCTTTGCCCGCGCGCCCATGCCGCCGATATACAATGCCAGCTCGGGGCGAACCATATCGCGGCACGCCGCGACGTCCGGTCCCATCTTCACCCGGACATAGGGCGCGACATCGAAGCCTTCCATTGTTACCGGACGTCCGGCTTTTTTCTTGCCCGCCAAAATCGGGTCGGTCACGATCTTCGGTTGTTCCGGGGAGTAAAAGATCGGCAGCACCCCATCCGCGCACTCGCCCGCGGTGCGTAGACCGGCGGGGGTGATGGAAGCCAGGTAGAATTTCAGCGAGGGATCGCCATGCGTGATCGACCGCAACGGCTTGCCTAGCCCGGTGGCGTCGGGACCGGCGTAGGGAATCTCGTATTCCTCGCCTTTGAAGGTGAGGTTGCCCTTGCGTTCCAGGATTTGCCGGATGATGGCGATGTATTCTTTGGTCCTCGTCATGGGTTTGCCGAAGCGGGTGCCGTGCCAGCCCTCGACGACCTGGGGGCCGGAGACGCCGAGGCCGCACAGGAAGCGCCCGCCCGACAGATGTTGCAGCGTCATCGCGGTCATCGCCGTCATCGCGGGCGTGCGGGCCGGGATTTGCATGATGCCGGTGCCGACCATCAGTTTCGTCGTATGGGCCAGCATCCAGGTGGCGGGGGTAACGGCGTCGGTGCCGTAAGCCTCACCGGTCCAGGCCTGAGAGAACCCCAGACGCTCGGCTTCCAGGACGCGCTCCATGTCGAGTTTCGGGTGGGGGCCCGACATGTCCACGGTGATGCCTAGTCGCATGATTTCCTCCTGGGCCGGCTGATCGGTGGTCATAGGGTGACGGACCTGGCGGGCGGGTTCAAGCCTGCGCGACCGTTGTCTCGTTTCCGGACGGCCGCCGCTATTTTCGCCATTGTTCCTGGTGATGGACGCCTCCAGCCATGATACCATGAGGTGTAACCGCGACAGGATCCGATGACCGCCGCGCTTCGAGGGCCGAAGCGGCCTGTCAAAGTGAGGTCGAATGGCGGACCCGCGCGCGAGCCCCGGCGACCGATGTCCAGTCAATCCAAGACCGTCCAGCAATTCTCATTATGGCGCTGACGCTTGCTTTTTCGTCATCCACCGGCGTGACCGGAGGATCGGTAGCAGCACATATCCGCGTATAACAGCGCCGGAAAGCAAGGCGTGGTGCCGCTCCGGATCCTCCGGTCGCGCCGGAGGATGACGATTTGGGAGAGGTCAGCAGCCATAATGAGAATTGCTGAAGACCATCGAGGGGGAGAAAGTCGCACAAAGCGACACGGAGCGCCGGATCGAGAACACGATCGATTTCGCGATCTCGCACTTTGAGGAATTTGGCGTCATACGCGAGGATTAAGCCCCGGCGTGGGCAGTCGCGCTGACATCCTCGAACGCGATGACGGTCACAAAAGGAGAATATCGTTCAGATTGTCCCAGGAATGGACAGGTGATCATTCATTGGAGGAAAATATCGATACCGCACCAGCAATAGCCTGCCGGAAGAGCACCTGGAACTGAGACGTTACCAACAAACCCACTGAGCGAGGCCAGTGGCGATCAACGCGAAACCTGGCTGTGCGATAGTGTTGGTAGCGGATAAGGGCGATGCGGCACCGGGAAGTGGTTAAAAGGGATGTGGCTCAGACCGCGCCACCAGAACATGCCAATCAAAAAAGTCCCGGCGAAGTCGTTGCTACCCGCTTCAGAGCTCGTCATAGGTCTCGAATTGACGGAAACAGTTGACATACGGGTCGCGCTTCCCCACCATGGCCGGTGAAGGCTGACCATCCACGATTCATCCGTTCTTGACACAGGTAAGGTCGTGGATACCGACTGCCGCCGACATGACGAAGGGGCGCCGAGCGGGAGGCGATTGTTCGGTCAGTTGGCATCAGTAAGGCACAATGCGGAGGAACGGCGATGTCGGCAACGATCGATGCGGCGAACGACCCGGCCAGTGTGACGACCGACACCGAAAGCATGCTGCGCGCCGAGTTGCGCCAGGTGCGCGGCATCGCTGATCAGGCGATCACGGGCGATATCGACGAAAAGCTCAGACCACCCGTCAGCGCACTGTGTTTTTCCGGCGGCGGCATCCGTAGCGCCGCATTCAATCTGGGCGTGGCCCGCGCGCTGGCGAAGTTCGGTCTCCTGAAGCAAATCGACTATCTCTCCACCGTCTCCGGCGGGGGCTATATCGGCAGTTGGTTGCAGGTCCTGATCAAGGAGCAGCTCAAGGAGCAGTCCGGTGCGACACATGCCGAGCGGCTGGCGGAAGCCGAAAGGCTGCTTGTCCAGCCACGGCCGGACGCGGTCCGCAAGCTGCGGGATTTCGGTAACTTCCTGACCCCTCGGGTCGGCATGGGTTCCCCCGACACCTGGGGCGCGGTGGTGCTATATCTGCGCAACATGTTGCTGAACTGGGCGGTGCTGGCCCCGGTTCTCCTGCTGGCGGTACTGGCGCCGATTTTTCATCGCACCGCGACCTGGCAGGCCGGGACGTTGGACTGGCTGACCATCGCGCTGGTGGCGCTGGCCTGGGTTGGGCTCTGCGGGGGGGTGTTTCGCACGAGCCAGATGCTGCCGACCCATCAGGCCGAAAAGGACTTCGGCGAACCCGCGCCGTCGAAGACCGCCGTGACACAGATCACGGCAGTGGCGTTGGCATGGGCGATGGTGGCTCCGGTGTTGCTCCAACATCTGACCGCGAGCCGGTGGCAGCCAGGGGCGGACGGCCAACCCTTCAACCTCGCATCAGCCTCGGACCGGGACCTGATGGCCGTTTGGCTCCCCCTGCCTGTGCTACAGGCGGCGGCCATGCTGCTGGGCTATGGTCTGGCATGGGCCTTGGCTTGCCGCCGGTCCACGCCAGGGGCGGATACCTATCGCGCTAACGTTTGGCGCTGGTGCGCCGCGACGTTCGCCTCGGCGGTCTTGCTCGCGATTGCCATCCGGTTGTTTCTGCCGTGGCTGGCGGCCCAGAATGGCGACACCGCCACGCTGCTGACCAGCAGTTCTCATTATGGAAAATCGGTCTCTGAACCGGCCGTCCCGAGCCAGTTCCCGCGATTTGGTCCTCTGTCGTTTCAGGCCTGACCGAGTCTGATCGGCCACACTTTTGCGCAAAGTGCGTGAGCCGGCCTTTCAGGCCTGGC
>SHWL01000101.1 GCA_009693865.1 Acetobacteraceae bacterium
CTTTCCTGCCTGGGAGGATATCCTGGCAACCCTGGCCTTCATCAGACCGCCACCACTGCCTTCCTGAAAAGGCCATTCTGACAATCGATTTCCGCTACGCCCTCAACCCCAACCCTACCATTGGCCATAATGAGAACTGCTGGCCTCGTCCAGCGCCGGCTTGATCTCCCGCTGGAACGTATCCAGCGTCTCGCGGGAGCGCGCGTATGGATAATTGAACACTGGCGAAGCGTTTCGCGCGGGCTTCCAATCCACCGGCACCATGTTGGCGCCATACCGCGCGAGGCTATCGCCCTCGGGGGGGAGGAATTGACTGGCTGTCAGCATTGGCTGGCTCCACGAAGCCCGCGTCGAGCATTCGAACCAACGGCGTATCGGGTCCATCCAGCCACACCATTGGCCGATCTGTTTCGTTACCATGATCGTGCCAGGTCCAGCCCGGCGTCACCACGAAATCGCCGGGTCGCATCGCGGTCCGCTCGCCTTCCACGGCCGTATACGCACCTTCGCCTTCGATGATGAATCGCAACGCGGACGGCGTGTGCCGGCGCGACCTCTCCTGGCAGGATCAACTGCAGTCCAGCAAACAACGAGTTTGTGACGCGATGTTGGCCCTTGAGCCCAGGATTCTCGAGGACGAGAACACGGCGCTCGGCCTCCTTGACGGTGATCAAGCCACCGGCCGCCATCATGAACGGGCGGACAACATCATCGTAGTCCCAGTGCGCAGGCAGCGCCGGGCTGACCGGCGCCCGTGCCGGATGCGGGCGGTTCCACAACGCCGTGAGGTTGTGCGGCGCGATCTACCGGTAAAACGCTTCGCGGTCGTCACGCGGCGATTCTGTCTTCGGTTCGCTCCCAAATTTTCGAACTCACCGTCAACCGGTCAGGAGCGGCACCCGCGCGGGCCTGACCGGTGCCCACGCGGTCGATGCTTGCATCAACCCCCCGCCTGAGGTCCTCGCACCAGTTTCCCGGGCAACGCCCCGGTCGCTATGCCCTCGCGATACGTCACCTGACCCGAAACGATCGTCGCCTCATAACCGTACACGTCCTGCAACAACCGTTTCCCGCCCGCCGGGAGATCGTGCGCGATATAGGGCTTACCGGAACCCAAACGATCCCAGTCGATCACGTTCACGTCGGCCTTCATCCCCGCCCGCAAAATCCCGCGGTCGTGCAACCCGGCGGCCTCGGCGGTATCGGACGTCACGCGCCGGATCAGTTCCTGCGTCGAGAACTTCCCCAGATCCCGGCCCCAATGTGTCAGCATCCAGGTCTGGAATCCCGCGTCGAGAATGAACGCGACATGCGCGCCGCCGTCGCCCAGACCCATGATGCAGTTACGGTTGCCCAACAACTGCTCGGCCATTCGCAGATCGCCGTACGCATAACTGGAGATCGTTGTGTAAATGAAGTCCGTGCCGTCGCTTTCCAGCAGTGCGTCGTAGGTGACTTCTTCCGGAGTCCGACCCTCCCGCGCGGCGATGGCGGCGAAACTGTCGGCCGCCTTCGGTTCATAAATTGGCGGGTTGCCAAACCGGAACATCAGATCCCAGCGAAGCCGGTCGAACAGCGGGAACTTATTGAACTCCTTCGGATCTTCGCTGAGGATTTTCGCTTTGATCTCCGGATCCCGCATTCGCGCCACCCGCTCCGCCAGCGGCAAATCCGCGATCGTCTGGTATGTCCGCGTCCCCGAGAACGGGTTCTGACTGCCGCTCAACCCAAGCAACGCTCCGGTCGCCCGCGGCCCGAACACCGGGCGGATCGGCACGCCATCCGCCGCCGCCTTGTCCGCGTGCCGCAACAAATCGCGCCACACTTCCGGACGCGCATGCCGCTGATTGAGCGTGAATACCGTAGGCCGTCCTGAAGCTTCCGTGATGCGCCGCACCATCGCGAATTCCGCGTCAGGGTCGGGTGCCCATTCCGACACGATCTCCATCATGCCGGAGCCCGCGTCCTTCATCCCCATGGCAATCCCCGTCAGCTCCTCCTCCTGGGCTTTCATGGTCGGGGTGTGGTCGCCCTTCAACGTCTTGTGCGAAATGGTACGCGAGGTGGAGAACCCGAACGCCCCGGCCTTCATCGCCTCCCGCGCGATCTCCCGCATTTGCGCGATATCGCCCTGGTTGGCGTTTTCCAGCGCGAGCGCCCGCTCGCCCATCACGAACACCCGCACCGCGGCGTGCGGCAGCAGCGCGCAAATATCGATGTCTCTGGGCCGCCGGTCGAGCGCGTCGAGATACTCGCCAAAACTCTCCCATTCCCATTTCAGGCCTTCGTTCATGATGGCGCCGGGAATATCCTCGACCCCCTCCATCAATTCGATCAACCGGTCCCGGTCGGCGGGCTTGCAGGGCGCGAAACCGACGCCGCAATTGCCCATGACGACGGTGGTCACCCCATGTTGAGCGCTTGGCGCGAGATGCGGATCCCAAACGGCCTGGGCGTCGTAGTGCGTGTGAATATCGACAAAGCCCGGCGTCACGAGTTTCCCCCGCGCGTCGATCTCCTCCGTCCCCGTCCCGGTTACGGTTCCAACCTGGGCGATTTTGCCATTCTTGATGGCGACGTCGGCATCGATGGGCGCGCGGCCGGTACCGTCGATCACCGTGCCGCCGCGGATCACCAGATCATGGTCGGGCATTCAGACTCTCCTCATGGGGAAGTTATTTGCCGGGATCGTGCGCCGGCGAGTGTGCCGTGGCAAGCGCGCGGATCGTTGTTGCGGCGGGCTGGGATCGGCGCGTAACATTCCCTGAAACCAGCCGTGCGAAAACGGAAACCAGGACAGGGAACTGCCATGACACCGGATATCGGGCTCGGAAACTGGTTGTATCAGCGGGCGCTGCGGACCCCGGGGCGCGCGGCCCTCACGTTCGAGGGAACGACCTGGATCTATGCGGCCTTACAGGAACGGATCGATCGTCTCGCCAGCGGGCTGCGCGCGAACGGCGTGTGCCAGGGCGACCGGGTTGGGTTCCTCGGCTTCAACCAGCCCGCCTTTCTGGAAACATTGTTCGCCGCTGCCCGCCTGGGCGCCATCTTCGTGCCACTGAACTTCCGCCTCAGCGCGCCCGAACTCGAGTACATCATCAACAACGCCGGCCTGCACACGCTGGTCGTTGACACCCCTCACCAGCCCATCATCGATCCCATCCGCGCGGCGTTGCCTTGCCGCCGATATCTCTCCGCCGATCGCGCGAGCGACGGATGGCCGTCGATTCCCGACCTGATCGCGTCGCATGACCCGTTGAAAGCCGGCGTCGCGGTCGCCGAGGATGAGGTCGCGGTCATCATGTTCACCAGTGGCACAACCGGGCGTCCGAAAGGCGCGATGCTGACGCATGGCAACATCTGGTGGAATAACGTCAATGTGCTGCATGCGTATGACGTGCTGGAAAGCGACGTATCGCTGCTGGTCGCGCCGCTGTTTCACATTGGCGGGCTGAACGTCAATTCGCTCGTCATCTGGCAGAAAGGCGGCCATGTCGTTCTGCATCGCGGCTTCGACCCCACACGCTGCCTGGCCGACGTCGGAACCTACCAGGTCACTACCATGTTCGCCGTGCCCGCGATGCTGCTGTTCCTCAGCCAGCACCCGGAGTTCGCGTCGGCGAACCTGTCCAGCCTGAAAACCATCGTCTGCGGTGGCGCCCCGGTGCCGGAGCCGCTGATGCGCCTGTATGCAAGCCGCGGCATCCCGATCAACCAAGGCTACGGGCTGACGGAAACCGCGCCGATCGTAACCTTCCTCGCGCCGGAGTGGGCAATGTCGAAGCTTGGCTCGGCGGGCAAGCCGCCGATGTTCTCCGAGGTCAAGCTGGTCGACGCCAACGGCAAGGATATCTCGAAGCCTCGTGTGAACGGCGAGGTCGTCACCCGCGGTCCCAACATCATGAAAGGTTACTGGAACAATCCGGAGGCAACCGCGGCCGCGATCGACACCGAGGGATGGTTCCATACCGGCGACGTCGGCTACTGCGACGAGGACGGGTTCCTGTACATCGCCGATCGCCTGAAGGACATGGTCATCACGGGCGGCGAGAACGTCTATCCCGCCGAGGTCGAAAGCGTCCTTTACGATCATCCAGCCATCGCGGAGATCGCGGTGATCGGGCTACCCGACGCGCAGTGGGGCGAGGCGGTCGTCGCCGTTGCCGCCCTGAAACCGGGGGCTGGACTTGAACTGGAGGAATTGCGGGTGTTCGCGACCGATCGGCTGGCGCGCTTCAAGCTGCCGCGACGGTTGGAGGTTGTCGCCGCGCTGCCACGTAATCCGGCCGGGAAGGTGTTGAAGTACGAGTTGCGGGCGCTGTTCGCGGCGGCGGATCGCCCGATCGGGTAATCCAGCCCTCCAAAAACAATTCCGGCGGCGCCCAATGCACCGCCGGAGCCAGCCGTCCGCGCTACTGCTCAGAGGGCGGCGAGGATCGTTTCCGCCTTGCTGGCTTCGAAGCCACCCGGGGCCTCGACTCCCAGATGGGTCACTTTGCCGTCCTCCGCGATCAGCGCGTAACGCTGGCTACGAACGCCCATGCCGCGCGCGGTGATGTCCATCTCCAGGCCAATCGCCTTGGCGAACATGGCGGAGCCGTCAGCGAGCATCTGCACCTTGCCGTCCGTGCCCGACTCCCTGCCCCAGGCGCCCATCACGAAGACGTCGTTGACCGCGATGCAGGCGATGGTGTCGACACCCTTGGCCTTGATCGCATCCGCGTTCTGCACGAAGCCCGGCATATGCTTCTGGCTGCACGTCGGCGTGAAGGCGCCGGGCACCGCGAACAACACCACTTTCTTACCCTTGAAGATGTCGTCCGTGGACGTCTCCTTCGGGCCCTCCGCCGTCGCGGTCATCAGTTTCATCGACGGAATTGTGTCGCCAACCTTAATTGTCATATTGCTCTCGCTCCCCGAAAGGGACCGGCCCGCGGAGGGCCGCCCGGTGATCACGGGCGACTCCTAGCCTGCCCGCGGACGCGAGTCACGACCCCCATCTGCGGCATTGGCGGTGCCTCTGGTCTTCGGACCCTCCAACTGCCATCTTCCGGCGCCGCGCGGGTTGAAGATGCGCCGGATGAGAGCAGGGGGAGAAAGAGGCGTGCTGAGTATGAAAGGGAAGGTCGCGATCGTCACCGGCGCCGGGTCGGTGGGGCCGGGCTGGGGTAATGGCAAGGCGACTGCGACATTGCTGGCCCGACAGGGCGCCGAATTGTTCCTGGTCGATGTAAACGAAGACGCCGCCCGCGAGACGCTCGGTATCATCGAGAAAGAGGGCGGCTCGGCCCATGTGCATCGTGCCGACATGATGAACGCGGCCGATGTTCAGGAGATGGTCCAGGCCTGCGTCGCCCGCTTCAAACGCATCGATATTCTGGTCAACAATGTCGGTGGTTCCGCCCCTGGCGACCCGGTCGCGATGGCCGAGGACGTGTGGGACCTGCAGATCGACTTCAATCTGAAAACCGCGTTCCTCGGCTGCAAATACGCGATTCCGGTGATGCTGGAGCAGGGCAAGGGCGCGATCGTCAACATCGCCTCGGTCGCCGGCCTACGGAACGATTTTTCAAGCGGCCGGTCGCATGTCGGCTACAGCGCGTCCAAGGCGGGTGTGATCCAGCTTTCGAGATCTGTCGCCGGCACCTACGCGAAGAGGAACATCCGCGTGAACACGGTCGTTCCCGGACTTATGTTCACGCCGTTGGTGACAACACGGCTTGCCCGCACGGTCGGGGGCAACGACCTACAGAAACTGATCGACGCCCGCGATGCCGCCGTGCCCATGGGGCATATGGGTGACGCCTGGGACGTGGCGCATGCGGTTCTGTTCCTGGCCTCGGATGAGGCGAAGTTCATCACCGGCACTGAAATCATCGTCGATGGCGGCAGCACCGCCACGATGCCCTGATATTGTTACCGTTACGAACCCCAATAGTGTCGCGAACAAGGAGAAGATCATGACTGAGAAGCGCTTTCCGGAACTGACACCGGAGACGATGACCGACGAGCAACGCCAGGTCGCCGATGCGATCCAGGCCGGCCCTCGCGGAGGCGGACTGCGCGGCCCGTTCAATGCACTGATGCGCAGCCCGCAACTGTGCGATCTGGTGCAGCGCGTCGGCGCTTACGTGCGCTACGCCAGCTCGATCCCCGCCCCGCTGAACGAACTGGCGATCTGCATGGCTGGACGTAAGTGGGGCGCGCAGTACGAGTTCTTCGCTCATCGCAAACTGGGCATCGAAGCGGGTTTGGCGCCGGCGATTTTGGACTCGGTCGCGAATGGCCGCCGCCCGGAGAACATGTCGGCCGACGAAACGACTGTCTATGAGTTCGTGATGTCTCTGTTGGGCACCGGCCAGGTGCCGGATGCGCGGTATCAGGCCGTGATCGATCGTTTCGGGGAGCGTGGCGTGATGGATCTGGTTGGCGCTGTCGGTTATTATAGTTTGGTGTCCATGGTGCTGAATGTGGCCCAGGTGCCGCTGCCAGAAGGGGTTGAGCCGCCACTGAAGTCTTTGTGATCCGCAGTCCCTCCCGCGAGGCGATCGTGGGAGGGACTGGTCTGAGCCCGGGATTGAAGACCGGCCTGGGGTCAGGTCATAGCGTTGGATACTGCCCGAGTCAGTATGCCGCGGAGTTCCCGTTGAGGCCGCCGGTCCCGGCATGGTTTCGTCTTGTCGCGTCTGAGTTTGGAGTTCAGACTTCGTCTCGCCGTTTCACTTGAAGACAGGCCGGACGTCTCGTTTATTTCCGCTCGTTGCCGTATGATGGCGGCCCATCCTCACGCATTCCTGAGATCATTTTCGTGAGGAAGTTTGATCGGACTGTGCCATGATCGAACTATGGCGCGGGCCGGGACACCAATGACCGTCATAGGAATGGGGTCTGTCACCGCGATATGGCGGGACTTGCTATCGGAGGTACGGGATGTCCGCGAATGTCGTTTCTGATCCGGTGCTTACCCGCTTCCGTGTGGCGCTGAATAAGGTTTACGGAACCCAGAGGATCGAGCGCGTCATGCTGTTTGGCTCGCGCGCGCGCGGCGATGCGCGCCCTGATTCCGACTACGACGTTGCCGTTTTTCTACGTGACATGACCATCGCGGATCGACGCGCGGAATTGAATCGGCTGGCCGATCTGAGTACCGATTTTCTCGACGAAACCGGCGAGTTTGTTCATGCCATGCCGTATCGCGCGGGTTCTTATACCGATCCTACACCGCTGATGCTCGGAATCCGCACGGAGGGTATCGATCTTTGAAGCCGGAGACCGCGGCCTTTCTGGACAAGTCCCGGGAATGTCTTGCGAAGGCGGACGGTATGCTCGCCAATTGGCCTGACGAAGCAGGTCGCGCGGCCTATCTCGCGGGCCTGCACGCCGCGCAGGCGTTGATCGTCGAAAGAACTGGCAGGATCGTCAGGTCCCATCGGGGCGTGCAGCGAGAGCTTGGACGGCTGACGAAAGACGATCCGGGTTTTGACCGCGACCTGCGAGCTTTCCCCGGTCGCGCTTATAATCTCAAAGCGATCGCCGACTACGAAACCGGTCCCGGCTCGGAAGTATCTGAGGCAAGCGCTGTTGAAGCGATCACGGAAGGAAAGCGCTTCGTGGCACGCATGATTGAACTGGTCGAGGCGCTTTGAGTCAGGTTTGGCGATACTCGCTACATAGCCAGGATCTGACGGCGACCTCCGCGCATTTTCGCGCGCCTGGGCCCGCTGGCCCGCATCCCGGATTTCGGATACTCTGAACGCGATTCACCAGAAGGAGAGTGTCATCATGAAAGTAGTCACGCTTCGAGACATCCCCACCGTCCCGGCTGAAGGCGCCGCTGAGCGGACCGAAGGGTGGACCGGGCCCGTGTTCCGGACCCGCCAGACCATCGTTCAGCCCGGGGAATCCTCGAATTTTAACTGTAGTGTCGTGAACTTCAGCCAAGGCTGCAACACCGGCTGGCATACGCATGATTGCGACCAAATGCTGATCGTGACCTCGGGCTCCGGCATCGCGGCGACGGAGCATGAACAGCGCGAGATCAATGTGGGCGATGTCGTGCAGATCAAGGCGGGGGAACGCCACTGGCATGGCGCCAAGGCCGATACGACGATGGGGCATATCACGATCACGCTGGTTGGGAGCCAGGCTACCTGGGGGTAGGCCTGCTTTGCTGAGGACGGCGTCGGCGGGCGCCTGGCCTTGTTCCATCAGCGTACGCGCCTGGCCTGGCGCCGGGTTCCGCCTACGGCCGAATTTCATCCGGCGGGGCCGCGAGGCTGGGACGCCCATGTTTGTGGGCGCCTTCGCGAACGGCGGAATGGGCCAATCCGGCGCCTCCACCGGCGGCTGAGCGCGTTACCGTACCACTTTCAAGCCGACGAATCCGGCAGGATGCGTCGGTTGTCGACGCGCCCTCCCCCGTCTCTCATGACCACCAACGAGTCCCGCCCCAACACTCCAGGGACGCGCCCAACGGAGAAACCTCCCATGCGCCCGGAAGACGTCATCGCCGACAAAGGCCGCCCGTTCACCGGTGCTGAGTACATCCAATCCCTGAAAGATGGCCGCGAGGTCTACATCGACGGTGAGCGCGTCCCAGACGTCACCACCCATCCCGCGTTTCGAAATTCCATCCGCTCCATCGCCCGCCTGTACGACGCCCTCCATGACGCCAAAACCAAAGACGCATTGACCTGCCCGACGGACACCGGCTCCGGCGGCTACACCCACAAATACTTCCGCGTCCCTCGTTCCCGCGACGACATGAAGGGCGCCCAGGAGGCGATCGCCGGATGGGCGAGGCTGTCGTACGGGTGGATGGGCCGCACCCCCGACTACAAAGCGGCGTTCTCCAATACCCTTGGGGCCGTCCCGGACTATTACGGCCCCTACGCCGCCAACGCCCGCGCCTGGTACAAGCGAGCCCAGGAAGCGGTGCCGTTCATGAACCACGCGATCGTCAATCCGCCGATCGACCGCCACAAACCACCGGAGTCGGTGAAGGACGTCTATGCCTGCGTGAAAAAGGAAACGGACGCCGGGATCTACGTCTCCGGCGCCAAGGTTGTCGCCACCTCGGCGGCGTTCACGCATTACAATTTCATGGGCCAGTCCTCGAAAACCGCGACCGAAGATCTCGACATGTCCGTCATGTTCATGGTCCCCATCGACGCTCCCGGCCTGAAGCTGATATGCCGCACCTCGTACGAGGCCGCCGCGGCGTCGCCCTTCGACTATCCGTTGTCCTCGCGTTTCGATGAAAACGACGCGATCTTCGTCATGGATAACGTCTTCGTCCCGTGGGAGGACGTCTTCATCTATCGCGATCCGGCCCGCGTCATGAGCTTCTTCCCCGGCACCGGTTTCGTGCACGGCGCGATGTTCCAGGGCTGCACCCGTTACGCTGTCAAACTCGATTTCATCTCGGGACTTCTGGCCAAGGCCCTCCGATGCACCGGCGGCGACGAAGCCCGCAACAATCAAATTCTCCTGGGCGAGGTCATCGCATGGCGGCATTTATTCTGGTCCCTGTCCAACGCGATGGCCAACAATCCGCAACCGTGGCAAGGCGACGCCGTATTACCCGAATTGCAGGCGGCGATGTCCTATCGGGTCTTCGGCCCCGACTCCTGGCCGCGCATCAAGGACATCGTGCAGAAGACCGTCACCTCGGCGTTGATTTATCTGCCGTCGTCAGTGAAGGATTTCGCCAATCCGGCGATCGAGCCCTGGCTGCGCCAATATGTCCGCGGCTCCCACGACATCGATCATGTCGAGCGCGTGAAGATCATGAAACTGCTGTGGGATTCAGTGGGAACCGAATTCGCCGGCCGTCACGAACTTTACGAACGCAACTACTCCGGCGGATGGGAAGATATCCGAGCTCAGGTGCTTACGGGAGCGCAACGGGGAGGCGGTCTGAAAGCGATGGAGGCGCTGGTGGACGAATGCATGGCCGATTACGACACGAACGGCTGGACGGGCGATATTTGGGTCAATCCCTGAGTCGGCCAACCTCGCGCACAGCGAAGAAAGCAAGCGGATAACAAGGAGCGATCCCGGCATCAGTTCACAATCAAATGCTCCTTGATCTGGTCGTAAATTTTCCGCGGCACGACGCGCGCGGCGACCAACTCCTCAGGGTTCTGCCACGGGCGTCCGGCGATGATGGCCGCTGCCCGTCTCCTCCCGATAAATCTTACCTTTGTCAGTTCCGCGGCCGAGGCCGTATTGATATCGACAGGCCCTGAAGGAGAAACCGCCGGAGAAAGCGGCGCGGACGGAACCGCCGGCGGCTTCATGCCAGGTATCGTTGGAGCGGGCGTCACCTGGCCATACACCGGCTGGACCAAAATGGCCCCCAGCATCACGATGGCTCCCAGGTTCGCAAGTCGCATCCGTCCATTCCCTCGACGTTTCAAACCATCGGTTGACCGCCCGTTTCCCGCACCCGCCCGCGAAATGAGCGGCGATGTGGCGGCCATTACGGCAGCCGCGGCAATCGCGGCAACACATGCTCCCCAAACAACCGCATCGAAGCTTCCGCCACCGGCAGTGAAAGGTCGTTGAAGTTCACCTGCACCGACGCGATCTCGAACGCGCCGATCTGGGCGCTGTAGGTGGCGATCGTGTCCAATATCCGTTCCGGCGTCCCCACCCAGGCGGCGCACTTCTCCACCTGGGTCTCAAACGTTTCCCGCGCCAGGCCGGCGATGACCCGGTCGTAATCCGGGTAGTCGACCGAGGCCGCGCCCGCCGTCCAATCCGATGCCGCCTCCACCAGCGACCGCAGATAACGATTTATCGGTCCTCAGGCCAATTGCTCCGCCGCTCGTTGGTCCTCGTGACACAGCATATGAAATGCGAGCATCACGGTGCCCGGTCCCTCGTGGCCCGCCGCGGCGCGGGCGTCGCGATAGGCATCAATCAACGTCTTCATCGGCCCACCCGCCATCGGGATCGCCATGATGCCGTAGCCGTTCGCGCCGGCCCGTTCAAACGACTCCCGCGTGCCGAGCGCCGCGACATAGAACGGCGGTCGCGGGGTTTGCGTGGGGCGAGGCAACGAGGTCACGTTTCGAAAAGAATGGAACTGGCCCTCGGAGGTGACGTTTTCTTCCTCCAACAGCAGCCGGACCTGCGCTACGCCTTCGTCGAACCGCGCCCGGCTTTCATCCAGCTTCACGCCGAAATGGCGGAATTCGTGGGGTAAAAAGGCCCGCGCGAATCCGCAATCCAGTCGTCCGTCGCACAGCGCGTCCAGCATCGCCAGCTCGCCCGCGATCTTCAACGGGTTGTTGAACGCGGGCAGCACGGCACCGGTCACCAGCCGCGCGTGCCGTGTGACCTGCGCGGCGGCGGCCAGGAACACCACCGGGTTCGGACTGTAACCGCCGTAGGGCAGGAAATAATGCTCGACCGTGCGGACATGATGGTAGCCATACCGGTCGACCAGCGCGACGAGACGCAACGCCTCACGCCAATAATCGCGCGCCGATTTCACCTCTGGCCCGATATCGGGAAAGAACTGAATACCGACCCGCATGACCTGACCCCCGTGCGCCAATCCGGCGGGCCCGTTGTGCCAGCCCATCTCCCGAGGCTCAACCCGCCGCGGTCTCCCCTCACGATCCTCGTTGATCGGCCCGCGATTTTAGCCGAAAACACCGTCCCGAATCGATGAGTGCCCGCGACATGCCCGACCTTTTCCTGCACAACAGCCGAACCCGCCGTAAGGAGCGGTTTGAGCCGGTCGATCCCTCACACGTGCGGATGTATGTCTGTGGCCCGACGGTCTACGACCTCGCCCATGTCGGCAACGCCCGTCCAGCCGTGGTATACGACGTCCTCGCCCGGCTGTTGCGCCGCCTTTATCCGAAGGTCACCTATGCAAGGAATCTCACGGACGTGGAGGACAAGATCAACGCCCGCGCGGCTGACCTTGGCATCCCCATCGAGACCCTGACCGAGCGCACCACCGCCGACTACCACGCTGACGTCGCCGCCTTGGGCGTGCTGCCCCCGGACGTGGAGCCGCGCGCCACCGGCCACATCCCGGAGATGATCGCCATCGTCCAGCGCCTGATCGCCTCAGGCCACGCTTACGAAGCCCAGGGCCACGTGCTGTTCGCGGTGAGCAGTTTCGCGGAGTACGGAAAACTGTCAGGCCGGAGCGCGGACGAGCTGTTGGCCGGCGCCCGGGTCGAGGTCGCGCCCTACAAGCGCGATCCCGGCGACTTCGTGCTGTGGAAACCCTCGCCGCCCGGGCTGCCGGGCTGGGACAGCCCCTGGGGCCGCGGCCGTCCGGGGTGGCACATCGAGTGCTCGGCCATGTCCTGGCGCCATTTGGGGGAGACGTTCGACATCCATGGCGGCGGCACCGACCTGATCTTCCCGCACCACGAAAACGAGGTCGCGCAAAGCCTGTGCGCCTTCCCCGGCAGTCAGTTCGCCCGTTACTGGGTCCATAACGGCATGCTCCTCGTCGACGGCGTCAAAATGTCCAAATCCTTGGGCAATTTCACGACGTTACGGGATGCGCTGCGCCGCGCGCCCGGGGAAGTGTTACGGTTCTTACTGTTGCGCACCCATTACCGATCGACGCCCGATTTCAGCGAGGGCGCCATAGATGAAGCAAAGAAGGAACTCGATCGGTTCTATAGAGCGCTCGAAAAATTCCCCGACCCCGGGGGAGACCCAGAGGGACAAATTGTGCCTGACCAGGTGATGGATGCCCTATGCGACGACCTGAACACGCCTTTGGCGTTGTCGGCGATGCATGCACAGGCGGACGCCGCGCTCGCGGGAGATCTCCAGGCGGCCGCGGGCTTGCGAGCCGCCGGGCACCTCATGGGCCTGCTGACCCAGACGCCAGACGCCTGGTTCCATGGCGCGGCCGATGACAGTGACACCATCGAGGCGGCTATTCAGGAACGGATGGCCGCGCGAAAAACCCGGGATTTCGCCCGCGCTGACGCGATCCGGGCGGACCTGGCAGCCCGTGGGATCGTCCTGGAAGACGGACCCGGCGGAACAACCTGGCGGCGCGCCAGTTGAAGCAAAGGATATAGAATGCGCACCTTCCTGTTTCTTGTCGTGCTCGCGGTCGGCGGAGCGTGGTACCTTAAGGGCAATGTGAGCCTCATGCCGGACGACCACGTTCGCAGCACCGGGCTGTCGCTCTCTAATCTGGGCGGCGCTCAGGTCTCGGGTCTGATCGGCATGGCGACTTCGATGCTGTTCGGTGCGGGGCAAAACCAGAGTCAGGCCCCCGGCGTGAATGGTCCATCCGGCGGCGGTCAGCAATCCGTGGCGACCGGGCCCGCGCGCGCGCCGGTGGCCAAACCGCCCGCGCTGCCAGCGGTGACGTCGGCGACCGGCACATACATCACGCCGCCGCCGGGTGCCGCGCCGGCGAATGGTGTGGCGAAAGGGGGCGAATTCACCATTCCGCCCGAACTCTTGAAATTCATGACGCCGTCGCTGCTGACGACCGCGCCGGCAGGCACGCAAAGCCTGAGCCCAGTTGCGCAACAGGCGCTTCAGCAAATCATGGCTCAGGCGCGAGCGAACCCCACCGCGTTCAAGGACCAGTTTGGCGGGGTGGCCAAGACTTTGCGTGGCCAGTAATGACGGGGACGTAGCCAGAAGCGATCGGGCACGACCAGCAGTGAAGGAGTGCCGCGGGAATTGACCGGGCACGGCCACCAGTGACAGGCCGAGAGGGTGGCGCCGATCTGCGTCCGTCCGGCAATACGCCGGTGGTGGTTCTGGTGCGCCCGCAACTCGCCGACAATATCGGCGCCTGCGCGCGCGCCATGGGAAATGGCGGGTTGTTCGAATTGCGCCTGGTTGCCCCTCGCGACGGATGGCCGCAGGAAAGAGCCTGGAACAACGCTTCGGGCGCGGACCGGATTCTGGACGCGGCGGCGGTCCATGCGAGCGTGGCGGAGGCGGTGGCCGATCTGCACCACGTCTTCGCCACCTGCCCCCGGCCGCGCCACATCGTCAAACCCGTCCTGACCGCGCGCGGCGCGGCGGCCGAGATGCACGCCATCGCCGCGCGCGGTCTGCGCATCGGCCTGTTGTTCGGCCCGGAGCGGGCGGGCCTCGACAACGACGACATGGCGCACGCCGACGCGCTGATCCGCTATCCGCTGAACCCGGGGTTCATGTCGCTGAATCTGGGGCAGGCGGTCATGATCATGGCCTATGAGTGGTGGACCGCTCAGGACGAGACACCGCCGCGTGAGTTCATGACCAATGAGACCGAGGTGGCGGCGAAAGGCCGGCTGGAAAACTTCCTGACCCACCTGACCGCCGAGCTGGACGCCAGCGGCTTCCTGCGCAACCTGCCAAAACGGCCCGGCATGGTTCGCAACATTCGCCATTTCTTCCAGCGTGGCGAGGTGACTGAACAGGAGCTTCGCACACTGCACGGCATCGTGACCGAGTTGTCGCTTGGCCGCCGCCAGCGCGGCCGCGCGGAACGGGAGACGGAGAACGGCGGGTAGTTTCAATTCCCCTGCCGGATCTCATCCCCTTGATCATCCTTCGGCCGCCGCCTTGGTCATTCCTCTGGAAAGCGCGGCCGATCGGCGTTATCACGTGGTCAACGAAGGCGAACACGGCCCCCCGGCCCGTGCTTCCGGTGAGATACCGGCGCGACGAGGAAATGTCCGGACGCTCATGAGGTGTCGAAGACGGAGGGCATGAGATGACGGACCTGCACTGGCTGCCCGAGATGCCGGACTGGCGCGCGCGCCTGCGCGGTCTGGCGGACCGGCCGGGATCGGTGTGGGACAACGCCGTCTCGCTCGCCGGTGCGCGGATCAACTTCGTGCTGACCAACGCGCTGGACGAAACACTCCGCCGGTCGATGTCCGCTCCCCCCGAGGGAGTCGCGACCAAACCGGTGCGGCTCGCGGTGCTTGGCTCCAGCACGTTGACCCATTTGCTGCCCGCCATCCGCGTCGCCGGCCTGCGCCGCGGCATCTGGATCGACACCTATGAGAACGACTTCGGTCAGTACTGGCAGGAATTGTCGGATCCCGCCTCGGCGCTGCACGCGTTCAAGCCGACCGCGGTGCTGCTGGCGCTGGACTCGCACGACCTGACCGCCGGGGTCACCGCCGCGATGGACATCGAAACCGCGAACGCCGCGCTGTCCGAGGTCACCGAACGCATTCGCGCGACCTGGCGCCTGGCCCGCGAAACGTTGGGCTGCCCGATCCTGCATCAGGCCGCGTTGCCAGTGCATTTGCCGATATTGGGTAATAATGAGCACCGGGCGGCAGGATCGCGCGCCGCGTTCCTCACGCGGCTTAACGCGCGTCTGCGTGTCATGGCGGAGGAAGAAGGCGTCGATATTCTCGCCATTGACGACCGCGCCGCGCGAGACGGTCTTCGCGCCTGGCACGACGCAGGCCTGTGGCATCGTGCCAAGCAGGAGGTCAGCCATGCCGCGGGACCCGTGTATGGCGATCTGGTCGGGCGGTGGGTCGCCGCCAAACAGGGCCGCTCGTTCAAGTGCCTGGTCCTCGACCTCGACAACACAGTCTGGGGCGGCGTGATCGGCGACGATGGCATGGAAGGCATCGAACTCGGTCAGGGCTCGCCTTTGGGCGAGGCCTATGCCGCGTTCCAGACCTACGCGCGGGAACTCAGCCGGCGCGGCGTCATTCTGGCGGTTTGCTCCAAGAACGATGAAGCCAACGCGATTGAACCGTTTGAGAAACATCCGGACATGGTGCTGCGGCGCGGCGATATCTCCAGCTTCGTCGCCAACTGGTCGGACAAGGCCGGCAACATCCGCGCGATCGCCGAGGAACTGAATATCGGGCTGGATTCGCTGGTGTTCATCGACGACAACCCGTTCGAGCGGAATTTGGTGCGCCAGGAACTGCCCATGGTGGCGGTCCCCGAGGTGTCCGACGATCCGGCCGCGTTTCCCATTGCCCTCGCGGACGCCGGATATTTCGAGGGACTCTCGGTCACCGACGAGGACCGCGAACGCACCAGCCAGTATCGGGGCAACAAAGCGCGCGACGCGCTGAAGGCCTCGGTCACCGATCTGCCGGCCTATCTGCGCGGGCTGGAGATGCGGTTGATCTGGAAACCGTTCGACCGCGTCGGATTGCAACGCATCGTGCAACTCATCAACAAATCGAATCAGTTCAATTTGACCACACGCCGCTATACCGACGAGGACGTCATCGCGGTCATGGCGGACCCCGAGGCGTTCGGGCTGCAGTTGCGGCTGTTGGACCGGTTTGGCGACAACGGCGTGATCGCGATCGCCGTCGGACGATTGCAAGAGAATAAAGATCTGCTGATTGACACCTGGCTCATGAGTTGCCGCGTGCTCGGCCGCCAGGTGGAGCCAACCACGCTCAACCTGATCGCTCAGAAGGCCGGAAAACTGGGCGCGCGGCGCCTGGTAGGCGAGTATATCCCCACGAAGAAAAACGGGATGGTCAGGGATCACTATACGAAATTGGGCTTTACCGCGATGGAGACCGGCCCGTCCGGCGGTAGCCGCGCGGTGCTTGATCTGGCCAGCTACCAACCGGCTTCCACTTTCATCCATGTGACCGAGGGCTGACCGAAATGGCTACCGAAGCCGAGATCCACGCCGCGCTGACCACGATCTTCAACGACGTCTTCCTGCGTGACGACATGATCCTGACGGCCGAACTGAGCGCGAAAGACGTGCAGGGCTGGGACTCGTTCAAACAGATCGAGATCATCATGGCGAGCGAGGAACACTGGAAAATCCGGTTCACCACACGCGAACTGGACGCGCTACGCTGCGTCGGCGACCTCGTCCGGACGATCGCTTCGAAGACGGTGTGAGGCACTGGGGCTCCGCCCCAAACCCCGCCAGGACGCGCTGCCTCCTGAACCTCCCGCCCGCGCGTCAAGCGCGAGGGCGGGCTCCGGTATTGCCTTTGCAATCTGTTTGTTTTGGTTGGGAGTGAGAGGGGGCTTGCACGGATGTTTCTATATACGAGCAACCCCCTCTCACGCCCAACCAAATAAGTGGTTCCAAGGGCCACTGCCCTTGGCGGGAGTCCAGAGGGCTCCGCCCCATACGCGCGAATCTAAGGCTTGCACGGTCACGGCGCAGTACGATTCTCACCCCGGATGCGCAAGAAACCAGCCTCTCTGTTGTCCGGCACCTGGGCGTCGATCGTTACCTCCATCGGTCTGGTGGTCGATCTTGAGGCGACG
>SHWL01000102.1 GCA_009693865.1 Acetobacteraceae bacterium
CCAGGCCTGAAAGGCCGGCTCACGCACTTTGCGCAAAAGTGTGGCCGATCAGACTCGGTCAGGCCTGAAACGACAGAGGACCAAATCGCGGGAACTGGCTCGGGACGGCCGGTTCAGAGACCGATTTTCCATAATGAGAACTGCTGGCCTGGCGCATGCACACCTTGATCTGGGCCGCGCGGGCGGCGCTCGCGCTGCCCGAGGGCGATTTTGTCGAATGCGGGGTATTCAAGGGCGATATGGCCTGGATGGTCGGAGAGGCAACCAATTTCCGCCGAAGCGGCCGGCAATTCCATTTGTACGACTCGTTCTCCGGCTTCGACCCCTCGCAAACGACGGACGAGGATTTTCCCGATATGCCGGGCTTCCTGGCATTCGCGAACGCCATCTACAGTGCTGAAAACCTGTGGGAGGACGTGGAAGCCCGCTTCCGCGACCTCCCTCACTATCATCTGCACAAGGGCTATTTGCCCGGCACGCTCGACCGTGACGGCTATCCGGATCGCATCGCCTATTTGCATATCGATCTGAACGTCGCGAACGTGGAAATCGCCTGTCTGGAGCGCCTGTTCGATCGGGTCGTTTCCGGGGGCGTGGTCGTTTTCGACGATTACGGCTGGAAAGTCTATCACCGGCAGAAGGACGCCGAAGACGCGTTCTTCGCGAAGCTTGGCTACCATATTCTCGAATTGCCGACCGGACAGGGGCTCCTGGTCAAGCGCTGACCCCGGCATTCGCGGCTCGAAAGACGGAACCCGCCGCGGTTACCCGGGCACTCGCGCCCCGCCGCCGTTCCCGCTCCGGCGCAGGGCGGTCGCCAATAGCCGTGTCAGAGACATCGGACGCAGGGAAATCGTAAGCACCGCCAGCGACGCGATCCGTCCCACCGGCCCAGGCAGTCCGGCGGCAGCGCGCAGGATCGACCCGACCGGTCCGGTCAGGCCAGCCAGGGCCACCACCAGGTTCGGATCTCGCTTCGCTTCTTCGACCGCCAGGCGGGCCGCCGCGAATCGCGCGCGGCGGTCGAACACAGCGCCATACCCGCGGGGAAAAATACTGCCTTCCCCCGCCTCGATCCGTTGCCGCGCGTGTGCCACCAGCCGGTGCAGCATTTCACTGTCGCGGGACGTCGCGCGGGAATGGCTTTGTTCCTGAACGAACCAGGTTCCTAGCACCTTTGGCACGAACACGAAGCCGTCCCGCAGCGCCAGTTGCCGCGCCAGAAAGCTATCGGAAAATGCACCGAGGCGGTCGTCCATGGCGCCAGCTGCCATCAAGGTAGCGCGCCGGTAGACCGCGACCACGCTGAGGATCCAGTGATCCATGTGGCCCAGAAGGCGCGCGGTCTCCTCCGGTCCGAGATAGGCCTCATGCCAGCCAGGCCGGCAAATGGGACGATATCCTTTGAACACACCGGTGTACGTGATGACCCGGGCCTCGGCACAGGCCAGGGCGGCGCGCGGATTCGCCTCCAGCGCCGCCATCAGCGTGGCGAAGAGGCCGGGATCGGTCGCGTCATCCGACGCGCCACAATACACCAGGTCACCGGTTGCCTCTCGCAAACCGCGGTTCAGCGACCCCTCCACGCCCAGGCGCTCCGGGTTTTCCAGCAGGCGGAGGCGCGGCAGCCGCTCCCGGAACCCTGCGATGACCGCGCGGCTATCGTCGGTGGAGGCATCGTCGATCACCAGGATTTCGTCGGCCTGACGCTGTTGCCGGGCCAGCGCGTCCAACGCGCGCGGCAACAACGCCGCGTGATTGCGGTTGGGCATGATGACCGACAGCGTCAGCGGCGGCGCCGTCACGGCCTCCCGTTCCCGAACTCCGCTTTGGCGATTTCGGCACAAAGCGCGGCCATGGGTTTGAAGGGCCAGCGATAACGGGCCTGTAGTTTCGCGTTGCTGAGCGACGTGTCCAGCGGGCGCCGTTCGAGGAACGGCAGATCGTGCAGGCTACAGGCGGTGATTTCCACCCGTGCGGAGGGATCTTCGATCTGGATACTGTCCACCAGCAACCGCATGAGATCCATCCGGCTGAAACGCTCCGGCCCGGCGACATGATAAATTCCGGTGGCCCGCTCCTCGGCCAGATTGACCAGAAGAGCCGCGGCATCCTCGACCCATACGGGCGCCATGATCTGATCGGTCGCGAGCCGCATCGGCTTCCGGGCCCGGATGTCAGGCACCGCCTGACCGAGCACGCTGTGAATGCTGGGATCGGCCCCGACCACTTTGCCAAGCCGAACGATCAGAAAGGGGCGAGGCTGTTCCATGAGATGGCGTTCCACCACGAGCTTCTGCTCGCCGTACCGCGTGACTGGCCGGGGCGTGTCGGTTTCCCGCCAGCCGCCGCGCGAGCCATCGAACACGTAGTCGGTGGACAGGAAAACAGGGAACAGCCCGTCCGCCAACGCCGCGTCGATCAGGCGGCATATGCCGTCTACGTTGACTTTGGCGGTGCCTTCCGGATCGGCCGCGCAGGCTTCCGGATTGACAATGCCATGGTTGATGAAAACGTGCGTGAGTCCTCCGGGAAGGCTCCGGCGAAGCGCCGCGAAGTCCTCCGATGCGGCGTCGAACGGCACGCCGCCGGGGAAGGGATTGCGCCAGAAGGTGCCGATCCCGGCATCCGGCCCAAGTTTCCGTAGCAGACCACGTCCAACGAAGCCGGAGCCCCCAATCACCACGGCATGCAAAGCCTCATCCCTTATCTGGCCTGCGGCGTTTTATCACCGTTGGCACCCGGCAGTAAGGTGAAGATTCCGAACCGGACACTCACTCAGGCCGCCACGAATGTGTCCCGATGGCGCCTTCGCGTCTCGACGCGCCCGGACATCGATCAGGGTCTCAGTAGATCCGCGTGCCGGCGCAGAAAACGGGAACTCATGCGGCTACCGATGTAGCCGCCGTTGGCCAGGACAATCTCATTGAACCGCTGCAATCGAGCCTCGTCCTCGGCCGTTTGGCCGCGAGCTTCGTCGAACACCTCCGCATGCAACTCCATCACGGCATCCAGCAGGTCGTCCGGTGAATTGTCCTCGACCCTCAGGTCTGTGCGATCGAAGTCACGTTGAAACTGACTCCAACCGGCGAAGGAAGAATACATTTCCTGAAAGGTCAGATACCGGTTTTGCTTTGTATCGCGAACCAATTTCGGGATGTAAATATCGTCAGGATACCAGTTCGGAATGGCGATCGGGCTCCAGTTGGTCAAGGCGCAGCGCTTACCGAAGACCGGCGGCAAAACACTGTACCCGGAATTGGTGCCAGCGAAATACGCGCAGTCGGCGCAAAGCAGAACGTCGATCTCGGGAGAGCGAAGATCGCTCGTGGCATAGTCGATCACTTTTTCGCGTCGTGGAATCGGCTGCATCGCAGGATCGCCACCGCGCACGACCCATCCTCCCCGGGACACCACGAAGTCGATAATCTTATCGTAAGTGCCGATTTCCGCGTTCCTGGTGCCCGGATGGGCCTTGTGCCACCGCCCGTGAAATCCGGGTTCGCGCACGTGCAGCAGCACATACCAGGCGTCCTCCGGCAGCTTGTGCGACTGCGCCATCAGCCGGCGGAATGCATTCCGCTCATCGGCATCGAGGCCGAACAACGCCGGCCGGCCTGATTCTTTCCAGGCGGCTTCCACCGCGGCGCCCCAAGGCCCGAACCACCGAATGCGGCCCGAGCCGTCGGGACCCGACCAAAAGTCCTGCGATAGCGCCCTACGCATGGCATCCCGCTGCTGTGTATCGGGCCGCGGCTCTTCTGGGATATACGGCGGAGTAGCAAGAACCGATTGCGCCATTTCCCCGGTTCGCGCCGCCGCGGTCGTTTGCGCCAATTTCACCAATTGCGCCAACTGTGCCAACTGCTCGGATTGTACTATTGGCCGGCGCTCCGGGAAGAGCAGTTTGTCGATGGCCGCGGTGGGATCGCCATTCGCCGCCAGCACCGTTATGTGTTTGGCAAAGAACCGCAGCAACGGCCAACCGGACGGGGGATTGGCCGCATTATAGGCAAGCAGGGTTTTTTTCTCGGGATACCATCCCAGCTTCGTCGCCTTGATATAGGTATCGATGAACGCCACGTGGCCGATCGCCAGCATCCAGGTATGGTCCAGGATACGATACGGAATCTCCTCCAATTTCAGTTCTTGCGATACGAAGGTCCGGTAATGGGCGATCGATGAGAACCAGGCTTCCGCGCCCACATAGTCACCGGTCAGAAACGACGTGACACCGATATGTTGCCGCAATGACATGTCGCTGGGCGCCGCGACGGACGCCTTCAGGTAAGCCTGCATCGCGAACGCGTTTCTGCCATACGCGAGATGATAATTGCCAAGTACGATGTTCAGGCGGTCCACCGATGGCTTCCGCGCTGACAAACGGCGTGAGAGATAGATCCAACACAGGTGGAAAAACCAAACCGCCTTTTGGAAAAGGTTCGGCGCGGCCAGCCGCCGGGCCGGGTCCGGCCGGAGTGTCTGAGGACTTTTCACTGGCAACCGATCCTACTTGAGGGCGTCCGGGGCGATGACATCGACCCCGAAGGGCGCCAGCGCATCGCAGATTCTGTCTTCCCACGATGGATAGGGAAACGCACTGCGGATGATCGTGCCGCCGCGAAGGGTGGCAAGCAGCGTCTCCGTCGATTGGATCTGAACCGGGCGCGCCAACGGCGCGTATCGCCCGGCCTTCACCGGATCGTCATCCACCAAGAGATCGATCGAATCGTCGAGGCCCGTGAAGTTAAAAAAATTCAACTGAATATGGGACGCGCCGATGCCAACCACGGGCCTGGGCGCCAGCGCCACCCGCGCCCGCAGACGCGCCGCGAATGCGTCCCAACGCTGCTGATAGAGCGCGAGCTCGACCGGCAGCGTCGCATCCTCGGCGATGATGGCCGTCATGCCCGCCGGAACCGCGCCCCGCACGGACCAACAAAGCAAATTCCGCGTGTCGCGAAAGCGAAGCCGGTCCAGCCGGACAGGGGTGAGCCCGGTGGCGCCGATCAGCCGCGCCAGCGAACCGGCCCGGAAATACGTCAGATGCTCGTCCCAAATTTCGTGCGCCAGCAGGCCGGGTATCACCCAGTCGCAGTCGGGTACCTCGATGAACGAGAGCCCTCCTGGGCGCAGCATCGACGCGATCGCGGCGGTGAGTTCCCGGATATTGGGAACATGTTCCAATGTGTGGCGGCAGATCACGGCGGCGGCCTGACCATGTTCGTCCCGCAGACGCACCGCCGCGTCGCCGTTGAAATAGCCCTGAAAAATATTCAGACCGTCGGACCCCGCCGCGCTGGCGAGCGCCCTGGATGGCTCGACACCGACCAGATTGCGGTGGCCGGACTCGCGCACCGCCCGCAGGAAAGTGCCGTCATTGGCTCCCACTTCGATCACCAGATCGTCCGGGCCAACGCCGAATTCCCGCAAGCTGCCGATGATGCGGTTGGTATAGTCCGGAAGCTGCTTCGCGGTTCCGCGGGCGATATCGAAATAATCCAGTTTTACCTCGAAGCCCGCCGCCTGGCGCACCAGCCCGCAGGCGGAGCAGGCCTCCAGCACGATGTCGACAGGGGCGGTGGACCGCTCCGGCCGCTCCAGGTAGCGGCCCGAACCGGACCATTCGCGTGACCGGAAAAAAGGAGTGAATTCAACGCCATCGCAAACGCCACAGGCAAAGCCGTGAGCGCCCTCCACACGCACGGCTTCAGTCATCCGCGGTGTCGAACAGGATGGTGATTTCGAAACTGACGCGGCACTCGCTGCCGCGATTCAACGAGCCCACATGCAAAACGTCGTGATTGAACATCACCGGTTCGCCCGGGCTGCCGCAGAAGCGCCCTAAAGGCAGGTCCGACGCGCCGATTTCCGGTAAGAAGCCGAGTTTGCCGCCCTCCATCACGGTGCGGTAGCCACACGCCCCCCGGTGCGAGCCTGGTGCCAATAGCAATCCCGCCTGACTTGGCGTCCCACACACCGGCACCCAGACCTTCACGCGGCTCTTTCCCGGCGGCACCACAAAGCCGTAGTGATCCCAGAACCAGGTATCGCGATGTACGGTTCCGACATCCTCGCGCGCTTCGGGACGGACGACGCGGAAACATATCTGCTCGTGCCCGATTTGCTCCTCGTCCGAGAGTTCGAACGGTCCGAAAGCCTCCCGCGCATAGTCGAAAAACGACATTCCGCGGATTTCGGCGACAGTCTCCGCCGGCAGGATCCGGCCGAGTTTCGAGAGCAACCTGCCGTGTTCCTTATGATTGGCGATCGTATGGTATTGGGCAAGCGGGGTGGCGGCGATCAGATCCGCCGACGCCGCGGATAACTCATGGGCATTCTCCACCAGTCGCGCATGGATCAGATCCCGGATTCGCGCCACCTCATCGGAGCAGAAAGCAGCGCCCTGAGCGATCCCTCCGTCCCCGCCAAAATCCGCCTCGCGACGTTTACCGCCGAAGAACACCGCGTCAGGCGGGAACGGACCAATGTCGTGGAGGGGAGGGTACTCAAGGAGCGCCGCGTCGGCACGATTCATTTCGGACATTTGCATGGGGCGATCATCCAACCTTCCTTTTCTACTATACCTTGGGCATGGCGCCCTATCAAGCACCACCGCCAAGCTGACAAAGCCGGTGCTGGCGCCGAGGCGGAACCGCCCCTAGGATGCCGGGACCAAGAACCCCAGGGAGGAAACCCGATGCTATCCAGGAGGATGGGCGGCGCATTGCTCGCCGTCATGCTGCTGTTGGCCGGATCGTTCACAGCACACGCGCAGAAGCCGATCACGATCGGTTTTGGCATGGCTCTGACCGGCGGCCTCGCGCCGAACGGCAAGGCGGCACTGTTCGCGATGCAAATCTGGGAGAAAGAGGTCAACGCCGCGGGTGGTCTACTCGGCCGTCAGGTCAAGCTGGTTTTTTACGATGACCAGACAAATCCGGCGACGATCCCGGGCATCTACACCAAGTTGCTGGACGTCGACAAAGTCGACATCGTGCTCAGCGGGTATGGCACCAACATGATCGCGCCGGCCATGCCCGTCATTATGGGGCACAACCGGACGTTCCTCGCGCTGTTTGGTCTCGCCACCAACTCGGAGTTCAATTACCCGAAGTATTTCGCGATCCAGCCGGTCGGCGGCCCGAAACCCAAGGAGGCGTTCGCGCGCGGCTTCTTCAGTGTGGCGATGGCGCAGACGCCCAAGCCCACGACGGTCGCCATGGTTGGGGCCGATGCCGAGTTCCCGCGCAACGCGATGGATGGTGCCCGCATCGTCGCGGCGGAAATGGGCCTGAAGGTCGTCTACGACAAGACCTATCCGCCGACGACGACCGATTACTCGCCGATCGTGCGCGCGATCCAGGCAACCAATCCGGATATCGTGCTGGTTTGCTCGTACCCGCCGGATACCGTGGGCATGGTCCGGGCCGCCCACGAAGTCGGCCTGAAGACAAAAATCTTCGGCGGCGGCATGGTCGGACTGCAAAGCACCGCGATCAAAGTGCAGCTTGGGCCGCTGATGAACGGCATCGTGGACTACGATTTCTGGCTGCCCTGGTCCAAGCTCGCAACGCCGGCCAGCCTTGACTTCCTCAAGAAATACCAGGCCGAGGCGCCCGCGATGGGCGTCGATGTGCTGGGGTATTATTTGCCGCCCTTCGCCTACGCTTACATGCAGGTGCTGCAACAGGCGATCGAGGCAGCGAAAAGCCTGGACGATGACAAATTCGCCGCGGCGCTCCGCGCGGGCACGTTCAAGACCATCGTGGGCGATATCAAATTCGGTTCGAATGGCGAATGGATCGAACCCCGGGTGCTGGCGGTGCAGTTTCAGAACGTGAAGCCTAACGACCTGGAACAATTCCGCGATCCGAAGACCGAAGTGATCCTTTGGCCGCCGGAGATGAAGACGGGCGATATTCAGTACCCATACTCGGATGTGAAACGTTAATATGGGAGACCTGACCCGGCGGGGTGGCCCGCCGGGTCAGGCATGGCTCGGCCCAGGCTTGGCGATAATGGGTGGGGCGAGACGCGGGCCACCTGGCATACGCGCCGTAATCCAATGTCAGGGAATCCTCTTGATCGCGATAGCCGTCGGAACCGGTGATGCGAGTGTTACCGCGCACTGCCTGGCCTCGACGTCGCAATAAACACTTCGCGGCTCGCGAAGGACATCCAGATGCGCCGTCCGTCGATGAAGTCCTCGCCAACCAGGGCGTCACCGACCCCCGCGTCGACAGGCAGTACTGACAACATCGGGGCCTGCATTGCCACCGGACCAATCCGCAACAGGCTGAAACGGTGCAGCCGCGCCTCCTGCGTGCCGGGACCGGCGCCGTGATGCCGCACGATCTGATCGCCGGCCAAAACCTGTGCCGTCAACCCAAGCCGTACCGCCATCCGCGGGCCAATCGTAGTCGCCTGGGCGCCCGTGTCCAGAATCCCCATTCCCGTCACGCCGTCCAGTTCCAGCGGGATCAGCAGGCGGTCCTTGAGTGTCCGGACTCCGGCCACCCGCTCCGCCGGTTCGCGCCAGGGCGGCCTGACATCGGGACATTGGCGAGCGCGATACAGGGTCAACATCCGGTTCGGCACGTCGAGGTCGAGGTCGAACGCCAGCAGGATGTCCGATCCCAGCAGTCCATCCGCGACCAGACCCGGCCCGAACCGCAACTGGGCCACCGCCACTCGGGTCACCGGGAACCGTACGCCGCCCAGTACCAGGCCCGGAACGATCGCGTCATGGGCAGTGTAAGACCCGCCCATGCCCGTGGAACGGGTCATGGTCTTGGTGTCGCGCTCAAGGCCCAGACGCCCGGCCGCGTCCTCCGAGAGGGCGGTCCGCTCGGCCCCGGTATCAACAAGCAGCGTGACCCATTTGCCGCCAATGCCGATCGGCGCCACCAGCAACTGGTTCCGCACCTCAAACGGCAGCTTCGCGACGACAACGAGATCGCAGTTGAGTTCCGGGCCGCCGCAGGCACTGACCAGCAACACCGCGAGCACGCTGACCCACAGGCGCAAAGCGGTCATGCGCGCGCTGTCCATGGGAATGGCGGTGGTTCTGTCACAATGCGCCGCCGCGCCGCCCCACCATCGCCCCCAACCGCAACCGCAACGCGTTCAGTTTGATGAAGCCCTGGGCGTCGAACTGGTCGTAGGCTCCCTGGTCTTCCTCGAACGTCACGACCCGCGTGTCGTATAGGCTGTGCGGCGATTCGCGCCCGATGCAGGACACGTTGCCCTTGTAGAGTTTCAAACGCACCCGGCCGGTGACGCTGTTCTGGCTCTCATCGATCAGCGCCTGCAACATCCGCCGCTCCGGACTGAACCAGAAGCCATTGTAGATCAGCCCGGCATAGCGCGGCATCAGGCTGTCTTTGAGGTGCGCCGCCTCCCGATCCAGCGTGATGCTTTCCATGGACCGGTGCGCCGCCAAAAGGATCGTTCCGCCCGGGGTTTCGTAGACGCCGCGGGACTTCATGCCGACAAACCGATTCTCCACCAAATCGAGCCGGCCGATGCCGTTGGCTTTCCCGAGTTCGTTCAGCCGCGTCAGCAGCGCGGCGGGCGAGAGGCGCACGCCGTCGACGGCGGTGGGATCGCCCTGCTCGAAGTCCATCGAGATCACGGTCGCCTGGTCGGGTGCGTCCTCCGGCCGGATGGTGCGCTGGTAGACGATCTCATCCGCCTCGATCGCCGGGTCCTCCAGGATTTTGCCCTCCGAGGACGAGTGCAACAGATTTGCGTCGACGCTGAACGGCGCTTCGCCACGCTTGTCCCTGGCGATGGGAATCTGGTTCGCCTCAGCGAATTCCAGCAGTTTCGTGCGGCTGGTGAGCTCCCATTCGCGCCAGGGGGCGATGATCTTGATATTGGGGTTGAGCGAGTAATACGACAGCTCGAACCGTACCTGATCGTTGCCCTTGCCGGTCGCGCCATGAGCAACGGCGTCGGCGCCGGTCAACTCGGCGATCTCGATTTGGCGCTGCGCGATCAACGGGCGGGCAATGGAGGTGCCGAGCAGGTATTGCCCCTCATACAGCGCGTTGGCGCGGAACATCGGGAAGACAAAGTCCTTGACGAAGGTTTCCCGAAGGTCGTCGACGAAAATTTCCTTCACCCCGAGCATTTCGGCTTTCTGGCGGGCTGGCGCCAATTCCTCGCCCTGGCCGAGATCGGCGGTGAACGTCACCACCTCGCACTGGTACTCGGTCTGGAGCCAGCGCAGAATGACGCTGGTGTCGAGACCGCCGGAGTAAGCGAGAACGACCTTCTTCACATCTTTGACGCGCATCGGCGCTGGTATCCCCTGTCAGGCTGCCTCCGGGGAGTAACGCCGGAGACCCAAAGCATGCAAGGCGGTCTGTGCGACCGGCGACACATTCGCCGCCGGGCATCAGCCCCTGAGCGCCGCGGCCTCGATAAAGCGAATGGAGAAGCTTGCCGGGGATTGAGCGACCAACGAACACAAGCCAAACTCCCGCACGCAGACAACAAGGAAATGCCCATGCTCCGTATCCACGGCTCCGTCCGCTCCCGCGCCACCCGCACCCTTTGGATGGCGGGCGAACTCGGCCTTAGCTACGAACACAATGACATTCTTCCCCGCTCTCCGGCCACGAAGACCGCGGAATTCCTTGCCTTGAACCCCAACGCCCGGCTTCCGGTGATCGAGGATGACGGCTTCGTCCTTTCGGAATCGATGGCCATCAATTTTTACCTGGCGAAGAAACACAAGAGCCCGCTCTACCCCTCGGACCCAAAAAACGAATCGCTCGCTTTACAATGGAGCTTCTGGGAAACCGACCGCACGGACCGCCAGATCACCGACTACGTCAACAACACCACCGGGCCCGAAGATCAACGCAACAAAGCTGTCGCCGACGCCGCGTGGGCCGCGCTCGTGGCGTCGTTGGAGGTACTCAACGGGGCGCTGGCGAAAACCTCATGGCTAGCCGGGCCCGATTTCTCGATCGCCGATCTGAACGTCGCGGGCGCGCTGTACCGGGCCTTGTTCCTTGACCTCGCCGCCTGGCCGAACGTCGCCAGGTGGCTCGCCCGCTGCTGGGACCGTCCCGCCGCGAAAAAAGTCCGCGCGATGCGGGAGGGCTGAAGCCCAACGGCGGGCCGATCCCCTGTTTCGTCCGTCCGTTCGCGGCTATACGATCTCCTCAATGCCCCGAGGCGACCTCTTCCCCGAGCTTGGACCGTACGAGACCGGCTATCTGCCGCTCTCGACCTCCCACGTCATGTACTGGGAGCAAGCGGGGAACCCCCGGGGCGCGCCGGTGTTGTTCCTGCACGGCGGCCCGGGCGCGGGCGCGGGCGCGGTGCACCGGCGGTTTTTCGACCCCACATACTGGCGGATCGTCATCTTCGATCAGCGCGGCGCCGGCCGCTCCCGTCCCCTGGGCGCGCTGGAAAACAACACGACCCCACATCTCGTCGAGGACATTGAGCGTCTCCGCGCCCACCTCGGCGTGGAGCGCTTTCTACTGTTCGGTGGCTCCTGGGGCTCGACGCTCGCGCTGGCCTACGCCCAAACCCACCCCAATCGCGTCGCGGGATGCGTCCTGCGCGGCATCTTCCTGGGCCGTCCATCCGAGGTCGAGTGGTTCCTGCACGGCGTCGCCACAGTGTTCCCCGACGCGCACGCCGACTTCGTCAGCCATTTGCCGGAAAGCGAACGCCACGATCTTTTGGGGTCGTTTCTGCGGCGGCTGGTGGATCCCGATCCCGGGGTCCACATGCCCGCCGCCCGCGCCTGGTCGATTTTCGAGGGCACATGCAGCACCTTACTACCGAGCCCCGAAACGATCACGACCTTCGCACAGGACCGGACGGCATTGGGCCTCGCGCGGATCGAGGCACATTATTTCGCCAACGATCTGTTCCTGCCACCAGGCGGTTTGCTCGCGTACATGGACCGGCTGCGCGCCGTTCCCGCGGAGATCGTGCAAGGCCGCTACGATATGATCTGCCCAGCCGCGACCGCGTTCGAGCTGGCGAACGCGTGGCACGGCGCGCGGTTGACGGTGGTGCCGGATGCCGGTCATTCCGCGTTGGAACCGGGTATCCGCCGCGCGTTGGTGTCGGCGGTGGAGCGATTCCGCGGGCTTCGATAGGGAGACAAGCGTTATGAAAGTTGGCGTGATCGGCCTCGGCACCATGGGGATGGGCGTCGCGCTGAATCTGCATCGAAAAGGCCACGATGTGACGGGCTGCGAACCGCGGGAGTCCTCGCGCGCGGAATTCGCGGCCGCGGGCGCCCGAGTCGTTGCGTCAGCAGACGAATTGCCAGCCGATCTGGAAGCGGTCGTCGTGTTCGTGATCAATGCCACGCAGACGGAGGACGTGTTGCTCGGCCCCAAGGGGTGCCTGAACAACCTGAACAAAGGCGCGGTCATCCTGTGCTGCGCCACGATCTCCCCCGATGCCGCCCGCGCTCTGGGTAAACGGATCGAGGCGGCGGGGTTTTTAATGGTCGACTCGCCCGTCTCCGGCGGGCAGGCTGGTGCGCATGGCGGCACAATGACGGTCATGGGCTCGGGCTCCGATGCGGCTTTCACCAAAGCGGGACCGGTGCTTGAGTCGATCTCGACCAAGGTCTGGCGGCTGGGGACTGAGATCGGCGTCGGCAGCACGGTGAAGATGGTAAATCAGTTGCTGGCCGGTGTGCATATCGCGACGGCGGCAGAGGCGCTGGCTTTGGGCATTCGTGCCGGTGCCGATCCGAAAACCTTGTTCGAGGTCATTTCGGAATCCGCCGGAAGCTCATGGATGTGGCAAAATCGCGTGCCGCATATCCTGGCCGGTGACGATACGCCGTTGTCCGCCGTGAATATTTTCGTCAAGGATCTGGGAATTGTACTGGACCAGGCACGCGGACTGACCTTTCCCCTCCCTATGGCCGCGGCAGCACACCAATTGTTCCTGGCCGCCGCGGCGAATGGACAAGGGCTGAAGGACGACGCGTTCGTGATCCGTGTCTGGCAGGCGCTGGCGGGGATCGAGTTGCCAAAAGCGTAATACCAGCGCGTCTAAACTTTGACTCTCGGCCCGTCCCCCGTCGTCATGGCCCGGCGAGTCCGGGCCACCCGTCGCGGCACTGTGCTGGAACGGGTGGCCCGGACTCGCCGGGCCATGACGGAAAAGAGAGCGGTACGTCGCTCTTGCAGCGTGTTGGTACAACTCCCCTTCGGATCAGAGATCGCGTCGCGCGCCCAGGGTTCTTGCCCGGATGACCTCCTCATCGGGTGCCGCCGCGCCGAAATCGGTGAAGGCGCGCTTCACCGCCTCCAGGGTATTTCCGAACACGTCTTTGCGGTTGTCGCGCGCCCAGGTATTGGAGGCGATGATGGGATCGAGCGAGCCCTGGAAGACGGGCGCGACGTAACGGGCGAACAACTCAAAGCTTTTCAACGTCTGCTCGCGGTTGGCCCATTCGTTGGCGCGGATCAGGACGCCGCCGATCCCGCCCTGGCTGTAGCCTTGCAGGCGTTGGATGCCCTTGATCACGGTTTCCGGGGAGCCGACGAGCGTTGTGCCCATCTTCACGCCCTCACGCAGCGGATCGTCGGCGCGTCCGGGCGGGCGGCCCAGGGTTTCCTCGAAGTAGGTGGTGGTTTCATGGCGCTCGCCTTTGACGACCTGGCGGAGCGCTTCCTCGTCGTCCTCGGCCACGTGGACGTTCATGACGACGCGCCATTTCTTACGGTCCATGGTCTTGCCGTGTTTCGCGGCGGTGTCCTCGGCGATTTTCCATTGGGTGGCGAGGGCCTCGGGGCCGCCGGGCAGGCCCGCGCCGATCGACAGCACGCCGACGCCGTGACGGCCCGCGGCGATCATGCCGAAGGGGGTGATGGTGGAGGCGACAGCGATTTCAAAATGCGGATCGCTCCAGGGCGCCATGTGCAAGCGGGCGTCGCGCATCTCGAACCAGTCGGTTTTGATCGTGACCGGCTCTTCCATTCGCAGCAACGCCATGATGGCGTCCATCGCTTCCAGCATGCGTGGCCGTTGCGTTTCCGGCGAGATCCCCAACATGTACGCGTCCGAGGTCAGCGCGCCCGGCCCGCAGCCCAACATCGCGCGGCCGCGCGTCATGTGGTCGAGCTGAACCCAGCGCTGCGCCACCATGAACGGATGATGATACGGCAATGACGTGACCCCGGACCCAAGCCGGATGTGCTTCGTCTTCTCCGCCACCGCCGCGATAATCAGTTCCGGCAGCGCGATGAGTTCCCAACCGGCGGAGTGATGCTCGCCGATCCATGCCTCATCGAAGCCGAGGTGATCGAGCCATTGCACCAGCTCGACATCGCGGTCCAACGCGAGGGTCGGGTTTTCCCCGGGGCGGTGGAAGGGGGCGAGGAAGACTCCGAATTTCAAGCCGCGATGGGCCATACGCGTAACTCCAGGGAGGACGCGCCAGTCTGCCGCCTTACTGGTGAGTAGCCAAGCCCACCGCGGGGGAGTAGGCTCGCCTCGAGTTTGCGAATTGGAGGAACGAGCCATGCGTTTGGCGGAAAAAGTCGCGATCGTGACAGGGGCGGCGTCGGGCATGGGGGCCGCGACGGCGCGACGCTTTGGGAAAGAAGGCGCGAAAGTCGTCATCGCCGACATGCTGGAGGCTGAGGGCAAAGCGGTCGCCGCGGACGTCGTCAAAGCCGGCGGAATTGCCGTGTTCATGCCGCTGAACGTTACGGATGAGGCGAACTGGGTCAAGGTCGTGGCGGACACCGTGGCGTTGTACGGAAAGCTGGACATTCTGGTGAACAACGCCGGCATTAGCGGAAGCGCGGTGAACGATCTGCTGGAAACCGGCATCTGGTACCGGGTCATGGACGTCAATTCCACCGGCGTATTCCTGGGCATCGCGGCAGCCGTGCCCGAGATGAAGAAGAACGGCGGCGGGTCGATCATCAACCTGTCCTCGATCTCCGGCGTGGTCGGACAGACAATGGTGCATATGTCGTACAATGCGTCGAAGGGCGCGGTGCGGACGATGACGAAGTCGGTCGCGGTTCAATATGGTCCGGACAATATTCGTTGCAATTCCGTGCATCCCGGGTTGATGCCGCCGATGCGGACCTCAGGCGCGACGGCCGATCCGGTGGTGCGGGCGAAGATGCTGCGCGCGGTGCCTCTGGGGCGGAATGGCGAGGTGGATGAGGTGGCGAACGCCATTCTGTTCCTGGCGTCGGATGAGGCGTCCTACATCACGGGGACTGAGCTTTTGGTGGATGGTGGGTATTTGGCGATGTGAGGGGGGGCGGCATAGGCGCTAAAATAAAGCTCGACCCGACGCGACTCGGCTTGATTCTTGGGACAGATGCAAAACACGGCATGTGTCCGAACGGACCAGTTCCCCGACCTGTTGAAGCGGCTTCCGGCCGGTCTCGACCTCAATGCGCTCGCGCGGGAGACCAAAGCAATCCAGCGCGACCGGAAAATCGGCGGCGGCGCATTGGGGGCAGGCGAAGCGGCTGCCCGAAGGGAAGTCCATGTGGATGTCCAGGCGGCGGGCGGCGGGGTCGAAATCGGCGCCTGTCACGGTCCATGGCGGGGTTAAACCCAGTGCCATCTGAAGTAGATGCGTGTCACTCATGGCGACCTCCCGGTTGATCCGCTTCACGGCTCAACCCGCTACGACCTGGACTGAGGGTGGCGCCGGGGCGAAGAAACGGCGCTCAGCCAAACAAAGAAACGCTTGAGGAAGACCAGATGGGGTCGTTTCTACCCACTCCAAACAGCGAGGAGGCCAGAAACGCAACCTCCAATATACGACGCGGCTCCTCTGAATCTAAAATGGTCCTAGATAGGCTTACAGTTTTCAACACGTTTTTCATACTATTCTTTGTATCTGCGGCTGCCTTCTCGGCAAGAATCAACGCACCATCACGTTGCATCCAGTCATCAAAATGAACAACAGGGAGATAGTTATATGTGCGAATTTTATCATTTACCGCATCGCATCGCGCAGTAATCACTAGACCATAAGTCCCGCAGGCAGCATAATCTTCCGCAACTCCACCTGTGAAGATGGTACCTTGCGTTATAGCAGGCGTTCGGGGAAAATGCAGCGATACGACCACAGCGTCTTTGGTCCCAGATTTGATGTGAGGCAGCCTCAAGTAAGCGAAATTTAACACGGTGACAAGCCCAGAAAACTGTCAATTCGCTATGGCTCGAAGGAAAGGCGATGGCCAACTGCATTTTCATACAGGCAATACTTGTGCCAGTTGGCCGCTCAGGACCCGAGCGCGATCCTCCCCGCGCCCGCGGACTCCATTGGGAATATACCATCACTGAAATAGGCTCTTGGTTTGTGACTTCTGTGCCTCGGGACTTAAGGCTTGGCGGTCCGGTTGGTTCCACATTAGAATCGTAACGTCGATTCGCGCCCTCCTCCGGACATTTCCCCCTGGCCAATTTCCGCCCAACCGATCGCACGACCGGTTACCTTCTGCCCAGCAGTTCTCATTATGGAAAATCGGTCAGTGAACCGGCCGTCCCGAGCCAGTTCGCGCGATCTGGCCATCCGTCCTTTCAGGCCTGACCGGGTCTGATCCGCCACACTCCGGAACAAAGTGCCTGACGCGGCCTTTCAGGCCTGGCGGCTCGGCCCGAACTTCGATTCGATACGCCGTGTGGAACCCCTGGAACGCCTTTTGGCCTCGTTGCGCCGCTGCTGCCTGTCTCTGCCAGAGCAGCGGACGGGAACCAACACGCAATACGCGATGGCGGATTTCGGTCTGGCGGCCTTCTCGGTTTTCTTCATGCAAAGTCCATCTTTTCTGGAGCATCAACGCCATCTGGCGACGGCGCGGGGCCGGTCGAACTGCGAAACACTGTTCGGCATGACCAAAATCCCTGGCGACAGTCAGATCCGCGCGAAGCTGGATCCGGTCGAGCCCAGCCTGTTCAACGGATGTTCGGCGATGTCCTCGATGAATTACAACGTTCAGACAGCATCGAAGTATTCCGCCGCCTGAACAACCATGTGCCGATCGCCCTGGATGGCACCGAGTACCATGGCTCCTACAAAGTGCATTGCCCCCAATGTTCGACCCGTCAGCATGGAAACGGCAAGACCGAATATCACCACGGGGTACTGGCCGCGACGCTGGTGGCGCCGGGGCATAACCGCGTCGTGCCGCTGATCCCGGAATTCATCGTGCCACAG
>SHWL01000103.1 GCA_009693865.1 Acetobacteraceae bacterium
CAAAATCGTCGCCAGGCGGGTTGAACGAAGCCGCTGTGACGCGGTGTAGACCCGTTCACACCGCCATCACGGCCTGACGGCCGCCGTGGCCGCATTTTCAGGTCCACGCAACCTGGTTGCCGAAAAACTCAGTCCGACAGGCTGCTAGTACCCCGGGTCTTCCAAAACGCGGGGTAAAGCCGTTTCAACTTAACCCGCGCGTCGACGGTGATGAACTGCCAGTTGGCTTTGGCGTGCTTTCTGTTACGGACAGCCTCCCAGGCCGCGACTTCTTCCTTCAACGTCGATTGATCCGGGATACGCTGGTCGAGGCACTTCGACGACAGGCCACCCAGTTCGGATTGAGCCAGGCTGTCGGCGACGCGTAAAGATCTCCGCCTTTTGAAGCGCGTGAGTTGTCCGCCTGCCCCCCACCGCCAGCCTCGTTTTCTGGTTCGGCTGGGGGGAAGGCCTCATAAAGCGAAGCGGGTTTGTGCGTGTTGAGATTGTCCTGGACGAGTACGATTTTCTTCGCGTTGGGGAAGTGCGTATCGGATAATTCCGTTACTGCCCAGGTGGCGGATCGCTGACCATTGACATCCCTCACAACCCCCCTCATACGCCCCGCCCTCGCTACCAGGCCACTTCGAAAAATGTCCCGCCGCAAACTCAAGGGCCGCCCGCTCGACGGCTGGCTGATCGTCGACAAGCCGCCCGGCCTGACCAGCACGGACGTGGTCAACCGCGTCAAACGCCTCTTCGACGCTCAGAAGGCCGGCCATGGTGGCACGCTCGACCCCCTCGCCACCGGTATCCTCCCGATCGCGTTTGGGGCGGCGACCAAGACCGTCCCCTATGTCATGGACGGCACCAAGCTCTACCGCTTCACCCTCCGTTTCGGCGAAAACCGCGACACCGACGACGCCGACGGCCAGGTCACCGCGACCACAGACGTCCGCCCCTCCGACGAGCGCATTCAGCAAGAACTCCCGGCGTTCCGCGGCGACATCATGCAGGTGCCCCCTGTCTTTTCCGCCATCAAGGTCGCGGGCGAGCGCGCCTATGACATGGCGCGCGAGGGTCGCCCCCCGGTCCTGGAACCCCGCCCAGCGCGCGTCGATCGCTTCGACCTTATCCACCGCCCCGATCCGGACACCGCCGTCTTCGAGGTCGAGTCAGGCAAGGGCGTTTACATGCGCAGCCTCGCCCGCGATCTGGCCAAGGCCTGCGGCTCCCTGGGCTATATCGAGGCGCTGCGGCGCCTCCGGGTTGGCCCCTTCACCGAGGCCCAGGCGATTCCGCTGGACAACATCCGCAAGACGGACGATACGCTGCCCGCTTCCCCGGACCTCTTGCTTCCGGTCACGACCGCGCTGGCCGACATCCCGGCGCTGGCCCTGACTGAGGCGGAGGCCGCCGCTCTGAAGCAAGGCCAGGCCATCAGCCTGGTCGCGTTGATGGGGCGGATTCCGCGTACCGCCGATCCCGCTGGGGGTCTGGCACGGGCAATGGCGGGGGACCGCGTGATCGGACTGTGCCGTCTGGAGGACGGACTGCTCCGGCCAGAGCGGATTCTCTGACCCCTCACGACAGGAGTATCCCCGATGTCGATCACGGCCGAGCGCCGCACGGCGCTCATTGGCGAGTACAGAACCAATCCAACCGACACCGGCAGCCCCGAGGTCCAGGTCGCCATCCTGACCGAACGGATCAACAATCTGACCGAACATCTGAAGACGCACGCGAAGGACTTCCACTCGCGCCGCGGCCTGCTGATGATGGTCGGCCAGCGCCGCCGGCTGCTGGACTACACCAAACGAAAGAACCAAAAGCGGTATGAGACGCTGATCGGGCGGCTGAGCCTGCGGCGGTAGAACGCCCTCGCTTTGCCTCGCGGGAAGGGCGTAAAGCCGCCCGCACTCGGCGGAAATCGCCCGAATCGGAGATTTCCGTCCGAACAAAAGATGACGAACCACCCTTCCATCCCATATAGGACGATCAGACGAAGACGACCCCGCTCGCCATTCCGGCGCGCGGGTAACGCCGCGGACCGCGGCGGACCGACAGACCGACGATCCGGCACCCAGAGGGAACCGCGACGGCGTTTCCGGTTACATGGCACCGGCCGTGCCCAAAAAGCGCGGCCAACTTCCATGCTACCCGAGACGCCGCCTCCCCGGGAATCCGGCGAAAGCGGGAATGCCTCCGCCGATGCCGCGCATCCAAAGGACGTTGAATGTTTAACTATTTCCGCAAGGAACTCGACTGGGGCGGGCGCAAGCTCGTGCTCGAAACGGGCAAAATAGCCCGCCAGGCCGACGGGGCCGTGCTGATCTCCTACGGCGAGACCATCGTACTCTGCACCGCGGTCGGCGTGAAAACCGCCAAACCGGGCCAGGATTTCTTCCCCCTGACCGTCAACTACCAGGAAAAAGCCTTCGCGGCGGGCAAGATCCCCGGTGGCTTTTTCAAACGCGAAGGACGCCCGAGCGAGGCCGAGGTGCTGAAAAGCCGCCTCATCGATCGGCCGATCCGCCCCCTCTTCCCCGCGGGATTTCGCAATGAGGTCCAGATCGTCGCCACCGTGCTGTCGCATGACATGGACAACGATCCGGACATCGTCGCGCTGATCGGCTGCTCAGCGGCGTTGACCCTGTCCGGCATTCCGTTCTTCGGCCCGGTGGCCGCCGCGACGGTCGGATTTCAGGACGGCGCCTACATCCTCAACCCCACTTTGAGCCAGACCAAAGCCGGCCGGCTGCAACTGGTCGTGGCGGGCACCGCCGAGGGCGTGCTGATGGTCGAATCCGAAGCCGACGAGCTCTCGGAAGAGATCATGCTGGGCGCCGTGACCTTCGGGCACACCTCGTTCCAGCCGGTGATCGCCGCGATCATCGAACTCGCCGAACACGCCGCCAAAGAGCCCTGGGCTTTGCCGGAACCCTCCGCCGAGGCCGCCGCGCTGACCGCCCGCATGGACGTTCTGGCTCGCGCCAGTGTCACCGAAGCCTATAAAATCGTTGACAAAGGCGCCCGCCATAACGCCGTGGACGCCGCGAAGTCCGCCGCCATGACCACCCTGAAGGCCGAGGGTCTGGACACCGAGAAAGCCAAAGGTGCCTTCAAGGATCTGGAATCCGACATCGTTCGCGGTGCCATTCTGGCCACCGGACTGCGCATTGACGGCCGCGATACCAAAACCGTCCGTCCCATCGTCTCCGAGGTCGGCATTCTGCCGCGGGCGCATGGCTCCTCGCTCTTCACGCGCGGTGAGACCCAGGCGCTTTGCGTCGCCACTCTCGGCACTGGCCAGGACGAGCAGATCATCGACGCGTTGGAAGGCGAGTACCGCTCCAGCTTCATGCTGCACTACAACTTCCCGCCATACTCGGTCGGCGAGGCGGGTCGCATGGGCTCCCCGGGGCGGCGCGAAATCGGCCATGGCAAGCTGGCGTGGCGGGCGATCCGGCCGATGCTGCCGACGAAAGACAAGTTCCCCTACACGATGCGCGTGGTCTCCGAGATCACCGAGTCGAACGGTTCATCCTCGATGGCGACGATCTGTGGCGGGTCGTTGGCACTGATGGACGCGGGCGTGCCGCTGAAGCGGCCGGTGGCGGGAATCGCCATGGGCCTCATCAAGGAGGATCACGCGTTCGCCGTGCTGTCGGACATCCTTGGCGACGAGGATCACCTTGGCGACATGGACTTCAAGGTGGCGGGAACCGAGGCGGGTATCACCGCCCTGCAGATGGACATCAAGATCACGTCGATCACGCCGGAAATCATGCAAACCGCGCTGGCCCAGGCTCGCGAGGGGCGGATGCATATTCTGGGTGAGATGGCGAAGGCTCTGACGGGGGCTCGCGGCGACGTGGCCGCCACGGCGCCGCGGATCACCATGATCCAGGTGCCGAAGGATAAGATCCGCGACGTGATCGGCACGGGCGGCAAGGTCATCCGGGAAATCGTCGAGCAGACCAAGTGCAAGATCGACATCGACGACGATGGCACGATCAAGATCGCCGCAGTCGATCAAACGCAGGCACAGGCGGCGATCGACTGGATTCGCGGCCTGACGATGGAGCCGGAGATGAACGTCATCTACTCCGGCAAAGTCGTGAAGACGGCGGATTTCGGCGCGTTCGTGAACTTCATGGGGTCGCGGGATGGGCTCGTGCATATCAGCGAGCTGAAACCAGTGCGCGTGGCGAAGACGACCGATGTGGTCAATGTCGGCGATCAGGTGAAGGTCAAGGTCATCGGCTTCGATGAGCGCGGCAAGATCAAACTGTCGATGCGCGTCGTGAACCAGGAAACCGGCGCGGACATCACCGCCGAGGTGGGTGAGCGTCCGGCTCGTGGAGATCGCCCGGAACGGAGCGATCGTCCTGATCGAGGGGGTGACCGCTTCGATCGAGGGGATCGCCCGCGCCGGGATCGGCCTGCGTATCAGGAAGGGTCGGAGCAGCCGGGCGGCGGCGATTGATCTGAGTAGATGGCCTTGGACCCCCGCGGCGGTGCCGCGGGGATTTTGGGCTGATCGCCGGGTCCGAACGTTTCAACCCGCCAACCAGGCGTGGCGCAACGCCATCCCTAACGCTCGGCCAAAGCGGGGAGCGTCGCACAGCGGGCTCGCCCGCACCTGGGCCCGCATCGCTTTTCGTAATACCACCAGGCCGTCCAAATCCCCTGCTCGCGCCACCGCCTTCGCCTTGTAATCGGCGAGGTCCCGCGCCACCCAATCCGCGTATCCGGCGTTGCTCAGGTGGCTCGCCGAATGGCGGGACGCGAAGGTTTCTCCCGGCAATGTCACGGTCGGGACGCCCATCCACAGCGCCTCGCACGTCGTCAGCCCACCGGAATAGGGAAACGGATCGAGCACGATATCGATCTCATTGTAGCTCGCCAGGAAGGCCCGGTGCGGCGAGGAACCGCGGGTCTCGATCCGCGACGGGTCGATCCCTTGTTTAACGAACGAGTCCAGGAATCGCACGGCCGTGGGCGCGTCGCCAAGTTGATGCGTTTTCAGCACCAGGTGCGACCCGGTCACGGCATGCAGAATCTCGCACCAGGCAGCGATCGCGCGCGGCACGATCTTGGCAATGTTATTGAAACATCCGAACGTCACAAAACCATTGTGAAGCGCGGGGACAGGGGCCACGTCGGGCGCGTGCGGTGGCGGGCTGTAACAGACATACCCATCCTGCATGCGCAACAATCGTTCGGAATAAAGCGACTCGAGCGCGGGCGGGGTCTCCCAGCGATCCGTGAGAAACCAGTCCATTTCCGCGAGGCCCGATGAATGGTTCTGCATCCCCACCCATTTGATCTGCACCGGTGCCATCCGCCGCGCGCAGGTGGCCATCCGCGCCGCGTCGCCATGTCCACCAAGGTCGATGACGATATCGATGCCAAGCTCGCGCGCGTGCCTGGTCAGGGCCTCGTCGCTCAGCATGCTGACATTTTCCCATGATCTGGCGCGGGTATGAAACCGCCACGCAATGGGATCCGCCGGTTCCGGCGCGCGCGACAGACACACAATTTGAAACGCTTCGGGATCGAGATGCTCGAATCCCGCGACGGTCAGCCAGCCGACCGGATGCGTGCGCAACGTTCCCGACAACAGCCCTATCGTCAGTGGGCGATCCCGCGCCCGGGAACAGCTCAACGGCGGCAGATCGCCGCGTGGCAGGAGGTCCGCGCAATCCCGCGCCGCCCGTAGCAGCACCGCACCGGTGACGCCGTCCTGATATGGCAACGTATTTGCAAGCGCCCGCCGCGGCAGCACCGTCTCCGGCTCCAGCGCGATTGCCGCCCGGGCCAGCTCCACGGCCTCATCCTGCAAGCCCAGACACGCGGTCGCGCTGGCGAGGTTGCATAGCACCGGCGCGTGCGGTCCGTTCTCGTACAGTACATCGCGCAAGAGAACGCGGGCCTCGGCATGGCGATGCAGCCGCATCAGCACGGCGGCATGGTCGTTCATCAGGCGGGGGCTCCCGGGATCGAGCAAGCGCGCTTTGCGCAGAGCGTCCTCCGCCTGACGGGCGCGGCTGGAACGGCTCAACACGCCGGCGAGGATCGCGATGGGTTCTTTCGCGGCGGGGGCCAGCGTGACCGCGGCCTCCAGAGCGTCGATCGCGGGATCCAGCAAACCCAGGCGGTCAAGGATCAGGCCACGGGCGATGTGGGGCACGGGATTGAGAGGATCGCGCTCGCTGAGGGTCTCCAGCCGGACCACCTCGAACTCTCCGCATCGCGCCGCGATGGCGGCGTCCGCCTGGTGGTGGGCGTACGACAAATCCCGTGGCGCCAGGCGCTGAGCGCGGACGAAAGCCGCCATCGCCAGCGTGGGCTCCTTGGCTTCCATATAGGCCCGCCCCAGGGTTGACCAGGCGTCGGGGCGACGAGGTGCGATGGCGCAATGCCGGAGCAGCGGGGTCATGGCGTCTCGCGGCGCACCAGTCTCAATCAGAACCGCCCCTGACGCGAGCAATGCTTGTTCGTGGTTGGGGTTGAGCGCCAGCACCGCCCGGTAAGCGTCCACCGCCGCGGCCAGGTCGCACCCGGTTCGCAGGCTTTGAGCGAGACGCAGGAGCGGTTCATCCCAATCCGGCATGCGGTTCGCCAAATCCCGCATCAGATCCCGCGCCAGCGCGGTCTGGCCCAAACGGTCCAACCCGATCGCACGGTTCAGTTCGAGGACGGGCGAAGGGCTTGTCAGTTGGATCGCGGGGCCGCCGTCAGGCATCGGCGCGCGGACGTTCCAGCACCGCGAGCAGGCCAGCAACGGGACCACCCGCTTCGAACCGTAGGGTTTCATGGTCCAGCGACAGGCAGCGGAAGCCCGCGGTTTCGGCGGAATTCACGAGATAGGAGGGTTCATGGGAGTACCGCCCCTGGCGTCCCAAAGCCCAATCGCCATTGCCCGCGACGTTGCCGTCATGATCGGGCAGCAGTTCCTCGACTGAAAGGATGAACCGCCCACCGGGGGCCAGGCGGGCACGGACGGCGCTGAACATCTCTTCCAGCGAGCCGAAGTAGCACAACAGGTCGGCGGCCAGGATCAGATTCCAACTCGCCGTGTCCTCGCGCAGAGCGGCGGGCAACCGGGCTTCGCGTAGCTCGGCGTAAAGCCCCTTGGCCCGCGCTTCCTCCAGCATGCGCGGCGAAAGATCGATCCCGGTGACCGGGCCAAGATCGAGATCGGACAGCGCGACCGCGGCGAGGCCCGTGCCGCATCCCAGATCGAGTACGGGGCCGATGTCGGTTCCGGCCGCGAAGTCGATCACATGACGCCGGATCAACCCCGGGATCCGGTAGCCCAGGGAGACGAGATGAGATTCGAACCGGTCGGCATAGCCGTCGAACAGGGTCCGCACGTAATCGTCTGGCGCTCGGGCGGCGGAGGAACCGATGCCCGCGGCAGCCGCGAGGTGACGGACATAGGCATCGCCGGGGGACAGCTTCAACGCTTCGCCATAGGCCGACGCCGCGTCGTCGTGCCGTCCCATGCTGGAAAGCGCGTGCCCCTGCAAGCCGAATGTGGTGGCGTCCGCCACGCCCACGCTGCGGCTTTGCTCCGCCAGGTTCGCCGCCTTAACGAAGTCCCGGCGGCGGATGCACAACAGGATCGCGGCGTTGCGCGGCGACACCGCGCCGGGCACGACGGCGATACCCTCAAACAGCGTCGCCATGGCCTCATCCATGTCTCCGGCCGCGATCCACGCCTGTGACAGAGCTTCCCGGTAGGACACGTCGCCCGGCGCCGCTGCGACGGCCTCCGCGAGGCAGGCCACGGCGTCGGTGGCGCGGCCGATGTCCATCAGCAGGACCCCCAGAAGGGCCTTGGCGGCGGGGTCGTGACGATCGGCGATGACCGCCTCCGCGGCGTCACGCGTCGCGCCTTCCAGATCCCCAATTTGTCTTCGCAGTTCGGCGCGGCATTTGCGCAGGCCAGGATGGTCAGGTTCCGCGTCCAGCGCCACGTCAAGTTCCGCCCCGGCGTGGTCGAACCCGCCTTCGCCAAGCGCGATCCTCGCGGCAAGGACCGACAGCCCGGCGGAGGGTTGAACAAGACGCCGGACCGCGGCGAGCAGAGGCCGCGCGGCGCCGGGCCGGCCTTGATCGATCAGTTCCTCGGCGCGAGCGATCAGCGCGCCGGCGTCAGCGATTTCATGCGCGAGTTCCATCTGTTCGCCTTTTTGGCTGGAATCGGGAGATAATCATGGCTCGCCGGACAGGCCCGCGGCGATATGTTTGTTGACCGTGATCAGGAAGTCGAAATTCGGCGCGTCGGCATCCATCTCTTTTTGCACGGTGAGACCAATCGAAACGATTCCGGCGCGTGTTTCGGGCGGCAGGGAATTGCCAGCGTCGCGTACCAGGTCTGACACCGTCGTCCACAACCGCCGGTTATCCGCCAGGGCGCGAACCCGGGCGATCGCGTCCGCGTGGAGCGCCGCCTGGAGCCGGGCGACGACAAGCCGGAACACATCCGCTTCCTGTTGCCGTGGGGTCCTGTTGATCAAGGCCGCCGCGTAAGCACGCGTGGCCACATTCTCACTGGGCATGAGCTTCACCGATCCTTTCGGGAGGTCTGGGCTGCGTGGATGGCACGAAGGTGGCTTTTTCCGGATGAGAGCGGTCCGGCGCCGATCTTCCGAGTACCGTGTCCTCGTGGTTCATGATCCGGCGCGCGAGTTTCAAAGCGAGGTAACAGTTGTCCGCCGTTGCCGCCGCCTCGGCCCGGTCGAGAATCTCTCGTGCCAGCGCCGAGGTTGTCGCCGCCTTGAACGCCACGATCAGATCGTGCGCCACCGCGAGACCCCGCGCCCTTTCAGGCTCGTCACCGACATAGGCGGACTGGAGGGCGAAATAAATCCGGCGGGCGGGCGTGTCGGCCTGCTCGGGTGCCATGATCTGCTTGCCGAACATGAATCGCGCCTTCGCCACCAATTCAATCCGGGATCGCGTGCGAAACCGGACCAGCGCTCCGTTGATGATCATCGCCTCCCCCGGGCGCAGTTCTAAAACCAATCCGGACATGCGCGCCTTCCCATTCGTTCGGGCCGCCGGCCAGCGGGAAGCGCGAGGCCCCCGCCTGCCGGAATCGACGATCTTGCTTACTTGAACAGATTCAGCAGCGCCGCCGGCGCCTGGTTGGCAATGGACAGCGCCTGCGTGCCCAGCTGCTGACGAATCTGCAAAGCCTGAAGCTGTGCGGATTCTTTCGCCAGATCGGCGTCCACCAACGAACCGATGCCCACGTTCAGCGCGTCGATCTTATCGCTGTTGTAACTGACCTGGTTGTTGACGTAATTCACCTCGGAACCAACGGTGTTGAGTGCCTTGGAAACGGCATTGAACTGAGTGATGAACGTGCCGCTGGCGGAAATCAGCGCCGCCACCGTCGCGGCACCCGCCATCTGGGTCGAGGTGAATGCGATCGAGCCGAAAAGCGCCGATCCGCTGAAGGTCGCGATGCCATAGGTCGATCCGACCTCGTTACGCGCCACGGCGACCCGGCTGAACGTGCCGTTGCTGCCGGTCAGATCGCCGATCAGGGTCTTGCCGTTGTAGTTCGCGTCCTGAATGAACGTCTTCACGTTCGCGAGCATCGAGTTGTACTGCTGTATGTAGTTGGTCCGGTCGGCGCCGGTGGTCGTGCTGTCGGACAGCTTGACCAACACATTGCGCATACTGGCCATCGTGTTGGACGTGTCGTTAAGACCCGTCTTGGTCGTCTGCAACAAGCCCTGGACGCTGCCAAGCTGCTGGTTGGCGCTGGTGAGCGCGCCCACGGTCGACCGGATCGCTTGCGCGACCGCATAGGCAGCGCCATCGTCGACGGCATCCGCGACGCGGAACCCCGTGGAGACATGCTTTTGGATCGTCTGCAACTGGGAGTTCGTGGCTTGCAGAGCTTGAAGAGCGACCATTGCGCTCATGTTGGTGTTGACGGAGGACAGAGCCATGGCTTGTTACCTACCTGGTCCAAAGTTTACCCGGTTCCGGGGTTTTCCCGGGGTATGCAAGGACGATGCCCGAAAGTTCTTAACGAACCGTAAATAACCTGATGAATTCGTCAGCCGGACGGAAGATATTTCACCAGCGACATGCTGTTCGCCATCGAGATCAATTGATACGACGCCTGCAATTGTGTTTGCGTTTGGGTGAGAGCCGACAACGTCGACGCCATGTCGACGTTTTCCGCCACCGACAATTGCGCCGACAGAACCGCCTCGGTGTCGCTTAACGTCGTTTGGGTCGCCGTCAGCGCCGCTTGTTTCGTTCCAAGAATACCCACGTCTGTAGACATCGCGGTTATCGCGTCGATCACGCTGGTTTGTGTATCGGAAACCAGAGGCGCGAAATTGGGATCGCTCACCTGACCGCTGTTCAACGATCCAATCGTGGCCAGTGCTCGCATCAGATCGCGCATGTAGGAGCCGGTGGTCGAAATTCCCGAGGACGGCACGCTGGTGTTGGCGCTCGCGAGTAAACCTACGGCGCGCGATTGTCCGCCGCCGACCGAAACGGACGGAGGCGAGAGTCCGGCGGACGACTGCGACATGAACGCGGAAAACGGCGACGTCCCAGCGGTATTCGATCCCGCGATGGCCAGTGTCGCCGCCGTTGTCGCGGCCGCGCCGTTGCTTGAGAGATTGGCGACCGCCCCAGAGATTTGTGTGAAAAACCCAGAAGATTCGATCCGATCGGGATCGGGCACCGGCGGGTTTGTCGAATCCTCGCCCGCGAACACATAAACGCCGCCGTATTGACTGTTCAGCAGTCCAGCTACCTCCGTCAGTGCGGTTCGCGCCGTCGCCGCGACGACGTCCACTTGCAAGGCGCTCAAACCGTTCAGATTTGGCATTTGCGCGAAAAGGGCAGACGCGATCGACTGAATCCGCGTTATCGCCGTTTGTGTCACTCGCGCCGGTCCGGTGGCCGCGTCGATATTGGTCTGTGCCGCCCGCAACGCGGCAATCCGCGGTCCAAGGGTCAACGCGACCGGCGCGCTCACCCCCAGTCCGGAGAAGGTATTGGAAATCATCCCACTGCTGGCCTGCGCGGTCAGCGTGTCGAACCGATGTTTGATCCTGGCCGACCCGGCGATTACCTGAGCCAATCCCGGATAAACGCCGCCGGGCATCACGGCCCCGCTCATCGCACTGCCTGCAGCAATTCGGCGAACAGCGCCTGGACGGCGGCGATGATGCGCGCATTCGCTCCATAGGCGTTTTGCAACTGAATCATGTGCGACATTTCGGTGTCCATGTTCACGCCGGATGACGCGGTCAGATTGTTGGTCAAGGTCGTTTGCACCGCTTGCTCGATGCTCAGTTGTCTCGCTGCCGTCGCGCTGACGGCCGCCTGCGCGGAAACCATCGCGGCGGCGTGGTCGGCGAGCGTCCCGGATGGCCCATATGGCGCGCTGAGATTACCTGCCGGTCCCAGTCCCAAGGTGGCGCCGGCCCGCTGCGCCACGCCCGATTGTGCCTGGGCGCCAAGGGCGAAGGTGAGGACACGGCCAATCAGCGCCGTAAAGCCAGCCGGTCCGCCGGGAGGATTCACGGTAAAATTGGCGGCTCCGGTGGCCGATCCTCCGACATCGCGCGTGCCATCTCGCGCCAGCGTCACGTTGGTGGCGACCGCCGGATTGACCTGGATCGCCGCCGCGAAACCGGTATAGGACGATTGCACCGGCGCCCCTCCTCCGGCTGGCACGTCGCCATTTGGGTCCGTGAACAGCGTCAATCCCTGGGCGTCGAAGCGCGCGGCGAGCGAGAACGAGAACTCGTCGAGTTCGGCTTGGAAGGTTGGCAGAGTCGTGTCGCGCAATGCGATATCGGCGCCTAGTTGGCCGCCTTGGATTCGGGTGGTGATGTCGATGCCATTCACCGTGATCGGTGGTAGGCCGCCACCTGGGTAGTACGCACCGGCGCCGAGTGTGGCGGCGCTGGTTACGACCGGACCGGTCGCCGCCCGCGTCGGCAATTGCGTGCCCGACCCGGTGGTGACGATCAGATCGCCGTTCGGTTGGTTCAACGTTTTGATGCCGAGAACATTGCTCAACGCATGCACCGACGCGTCGCGCTGATTTTCCAGGTCCGCGGTGGACTGGCCGCCAGACCGTGCCGCGACGATATGGTTGCTCAACACGCCGATCTGGCTCAGCCGCGTGTTCATCGTGGTCACCATACCAACGATATCGTTTTGCGCGGTCTGGCGCTGCTGAGTGTACGCCTCGCTGAGCGCGTTGATGCCACCGGCCAGCGTGCCGGCCGCGGAAACGGCCGTCGCCTGCCGCGATCCGCTGGAGGGATCGCCCAGAAGCGCGGAAAACGCGTCCCTCACGTTGCCCAGGAGACTGCCGAGATCGTTGCCCTGTCCCGGGGTGCCGAGGACGGCATCGACGGCGGACAGTCCGCCGGTGGTCGTCGTCAGCCCGGTAACGGTGGCGCCTTGCTGAAACACAGACTGTTGCAATGCGAGGTCGATGGCGCGAGTGGCGGCTCCGGTCCGCGCACCCAGGCCCTGGGTGCCGGCGACCAGGCTTTCCTGCGTGCTGGTTTCCACCGAATAGTCGGGCGTCGCGGCATTGGCGACATTGTTCGACACCAGGTTCAATCTGGCGTTGATATTGGCGAGACTTCCGCTGGCGATCGACAGGGCGCCGTCCAGACCCATGGCCGATTACCGTTTCATGTCGATGGTTTGCTGCAGCATGTCGTCCGAGGTCGTGACGACTTTGGTATTCGCCGAATAGGCGCGTTGCGCGACGATCAACTTGGAGAACTCGGTGGCGATATCGACGTTCGAACCTTCGACCGAACTGATCACGAGATTGCCGGCGCCGTTGGTGCTGACCTGCTCGGCCAGCGGCGTTCCGGAATCGACCGTGGCGGTGAACGATTGCCCGTTTTGCCGTTGCAGCGCGTCTGGATTGTTGAACGTGATCAACGGCACCTGTGCGACGGTGCGGATCTGACCATTGTTGTAGTTGACGTTGATATTGCCGTTGGCCTGCGCGGTAACGCCGGCATAACTCCCGGGCGGCACGCCATCCTGTGTGAGACCCTCCAGGTTGTACGTTGTGCCCGCATACTGTGTGACACCGGTGGAGCCCCCATAAGCTCCCATATCGAGCAGAATGGTCTGCGTGCCGGAGCCGAAATCCATGGACAGAGTCAGGATGGCGCTAGTACCCGCGGCATATCCCGGGGAGGCGATGTTGCCGCTCACCGATCCGATCTGGCCGATGGTTCCGGCGGGCACCGGATTGCCGCTGGCCGTCGCGCCGAATTGCACCTGCGCTGTACCGACGGCGGGCGAGGCCGCGTCGGGCGCGTCGATCGATACGGTCCAGTCATTGGCCGCGTTATGTGTCCAGCTGAGAGTTACCGAATGCGCGGTGCCCAGAGCATCGTAGACGCTGATATCGGAAGAAATCGGAGATAGCGCGGTCGCGGTGCCAGCGGCCGGCGTGGCGGGCAAATTCGCGGACAATGCGACATTCGCGGTCGCCACTGGATTAAGCACGGTTTGCGCGATCTGAATCGGCACGATCTTGTTTTGGCTGACAATGCCGGTCAGCGGATCGGCCAGCCATCCGTTCAGGAACAGACCGGATGAATTCACGATATACCCGTCCTTGTTGAGCGCGAAATCGCCCGCGCGCGTGTAGAACTGCTGCGGATTGAACGTTGGCTGCCCGACGAGCCTGCCGGTCTGTTGCGACACCTGGAACAATCCCTGACCGGCGACAGCCAGGTTCAGAGGGCTATCGGTCTGGGTGACCGTCCCTTGCACACCGTTTGCATAGTCGGGGCGGGCAACCACCGCGCCCGGATCGTTCGTCGCCGCGGAACTCGTGGTCAGGTAATCGACGAAGTTCGTATCGACACGCTTGAAGCCGACGGTCTGGCTGTTGGCGACGTTGTCGCTGATATTGCCGAACGCGTCCGATTGCGCCGCGAGCCCGCTGATCGCACTGTTCATCGCGCCAAACAAGGACATGGTGAGAGTTCCCGCTCGCTGCCTGGCGATCTCCTCGCAAACGGCGTGCCGCGGTTAAGATCGCGGAAACGGCGCGGTTTCAGGCCGGTGGGGCTGGCCTGACCGGACGTGGGGGCAAGCGTTGCCCGGCGGAAATTGCCGGGTGCCCGGCCAGACAGCGGTTTCCGGATTCAATCGGGATCGCGTCCTCGCACGCTGACGTACCCGCTACCGAAGGTGGAATCCCGCTTCTGGAACGCGTGCTTGACCCCGTGTTCGCGCATGGTCGCCTTGAACGCGACCGCTTTGGGCGCCAGATGGCCGCGGGCGTCGATCTCCGCGCCGATGCGCTGAATGGTGCGCGCGCCCATCAGCTCCAGGCCCAGATTGACGAGGCGTTTGTTGGCGGACAGCAAATGGGGATCGACGAGACCCATGCGATCGGCGAGGCGCATCACCTCGGTTTCCAGTTCAGCCGCCGGGTAGGACTTCAGCGCGAGACCGATCTCGGCGGCATCCTTGCCGGTCAGGCTGTCGCCAGTCAGCAGCAGGCGCTTCGCCCATTGCGGGCCACAGTGGTACAGCCACATGTTGCCGGGCGGCGTGCCCAGATCGCGGACCGGGGGAAAGCCGATGCGGGCGTCGTCGGCGACGATGATCATGTCGCAGAACCACGCCAGTTCCGTCCCTATCCCAATACATGTCCCATGCACCTGGGCGATCACCGGCTTGTGCATGTCGAACAACTCGACGCGCAGCCGCTGGCCTTGCTCCAGGCGCCAGATGTCGTCGTCGATCTCGGCGCGGCCGCGATAGTCGGGGCCGCGGCCGGAGGAATACTCGTTCAGGTCCGCGCCCGCGCAGAAATGCGGGCCGGCACCGCGTAGGACCACGCAATGGACGGGGTTGTATTCGTCCGCCTCCTTCAACGCGGCGTTCAACTCGCGCAGCAACTGGCCGTTCAGCGCATTGCGCTTTTCCGGCCGGTTGAGCGTGACGATGGCGGTGGTGCCTTTGACCTCATAGGCGATCTGTTCGAATGGCATTGTTTCCTCCCTCGGTTCAGGGTTGGATCAGAGGCACGGATGGTCCGTGAGGCAAGAGCCACCGCGTCAGGCCGATATTCCGGGATGGGACGCTCAGGGCGTGCGGGTATTGATGGGCGGAGCGGCTTCGTCGGCGTCATCCCATACCAGCCGGGGGCGTGGCCGAGGGGTCAGAGTAACCCGCTCGTAGAGCGCCGCGACGCTGATGGAGAGGCCCAATCCGGGCATGTGGATGACCGAGTCCGCCTGCTGGAAGGTCTGGTTCCGCCAGACGCCCCCGGAGTCTCGGAACCAGACGCCCACTTCGACGCGGGTGGGATCGGCGAACACGATATAATCCAGAGTCTCGAGGGTCTTGTACTCGTCCAGTTTCACGAGGCGGTCGATCTGCTCGGTTGACTCCGAAAGCACTTCCACGACCAAACGTGGACTGTCGGATGTCATGGATTCCTCGTCGAACGGCGGGCAAAGGACGCTGACGTCCGGCCTGCGGAGTTGTCCGGGTACTGTGAGGATGCCGATGTCGCTGGTGAAGGCGTCGCAGGGGCTTCCGTTGGCCCGCAATTGCCGCCGGACCTCGGAGAATGCGTTGCCGGTCACCCGGTCATGGCGAAGCCTCGCCCCGGTCATGGCGAAAGGCCGGCCATTTACCAGCTCATATTTGTCTTCCTGGCCGGTCTGCCAGACCAGGAACTCCGCGACCGTCATTCCCTTGGCCGCCTGATCGCTCATGTCAGTCTCCCGGCGGTTGTTCGCCCCGGCGCGGCGCGCGAGATGGCCAAATGATTTGGGCGGCGAAGCACGCGATCATACCCCTCTATGGAGCATCAGGAGACCTTCCCACGGCGCCGGCCACTGTTCGGACAGTCCTGGTCAGGGCCCTCCACCAGCGTCTTGCTTCTACGCCGAACAGTTTGAACAGGAAAGCGCGAACGCCTCCGGCGCCAGGCCATTGTTCATACACGGGTCGGTCTGGCACCGGAATGGGCCAGAGCAAAGTAGGCGGCGGGGGGCGGACTCCATGACCGCCGGGACGAACAACCGCTTACGATAGGGGCTTGCGCCGCGCGGGACGACGCAATGGACGGCGTTGTATTTGTCGGCCTCCTTCAACGCCGCGTTCAACTCGCGCAGTAACTGTCCGTTCAGCGCGTTGCGCTTCTCTGGCCGGTTGAGGGTGACGATGGCGGTGGTGCCTTTGACCTCGTAGGTGATCTGTTCGAATGGCATTGTTTGCTCCGTTGGCGTTGGCGCGGGCTTCGATCTGAAACGTGCCGGACCGTGGTGGCAACGGGAAGGTGGGGATCGCTCGCCCCCCGATTCTGGCACTCGCGACGCATGTCGGTTCAGACCGTTGCAATAATCTCGCAAAAGCGCCAAGCTGCGCTCACAAGTTGCCCGCAGCGGGAAAAATGTCCAAAAAAGGGGGTTGCAGTGAAAAGACGCCATCTGTTCATGGTGTTCGCGTCTCCGATAGTCGCGTTTGGTTGCTCCCCGCCTGGCAACCAGCCACCACAATCGTCCCAACCGCCAAGCGGAGCGGTCACGGCCGACGCTGCTTATCCAGCAATAGGTAAGAAATGGAAAATGCGCCGTACCGAACGGTTCGCTTCGACGAGTACGGTCGAGGACGAAGAATTTACTGCGGCGTCCGTCGAATTCGAAGAACGCTCAGCGTATGGAATGGTCGGCCCCAGAACAACAATCGTCTTGAATCCCGTGACTTTTAACTTCATGGCGAGAATCGTCGATAGCAAGTTCGAGGTCAAGAGCACGCCCGATAGTGGTGGCTTCGCCTGGCCACTTTGGGTTGGAAAATCCTGGGATCCGATATATGCTTCTAATGATTTCAAGCTAGGCCGGCTCTGGCCGCAACTCGGGACGCACAGGAGGGTGGCAGCTTACGAGGATGTCACGGTCCCGGCTGGAACTTTCAAAGCATTCCGGCTGGAAATTACTCCGGGAATCACTACTGTCCGGAGTTTTCCGAACGAACCGTTCCGAAGTGTCTGACCTATAACGGTTTTTCGACGATTTTGGGTGGTGTCGGTTTGAAGTTGGTGGCGGTTTGCCCGACCCTTGTCCGGGGAGGGCTCACTCATGAACGCCGGA
>SHWL01000104.1 GCA_009693865.1 Acetobacteraceae bacterium
TCATCCTCCGGCGTGACCGGAGGATCGGTAGCGGCACATATCCGCGTATGATAGCGCCGGAAAGCAAGGCGTGGTGCCGCTCCGGATCCTCCGGTCGCGCCGGAGGATGACGATTTGGGAGAGGTCAGCAGCCATAATGAGAATTGCTGGTCCCAAATGCGGAGCCTATATGCGAATCGTCACGCATAGGTTATGTTGAGGGAAATGTCTTCCAGAGGCCGGCCTGCGAGAAGCGCGCGGGGATAGGCCGATGAGGCGGGGAACGAACGCAAATCCGAATTGGGTGTCCCTCGCCGTTAAGGCCGGCCCAGCGCCGTTGGGCCGATTTGTGGCGAGAGAGGGAAACTGATCCATGCCTCCACCCGATAGTCCCTCCAACCAGGAGGCGCACTGGAACAAGACGACCCGGTTGATGCTGATCCATCTCGGCGTGTGGTTCTTCTTCGGTTACGTCATCCACATGTTCGTCGTTCCGCTCAATAAGATCATCATTCCGGTGCTTGGCTTCCCGCTCGGGTTTTACATGGCCGCGCAGGGTTCGCTGATCGTGTTCGTCGTCATGTTGTTCATGTTTGCCCGCCAGCAGGACAAGATCGACCGCGATCACGGCTATGCGGAGGATGACGTCGATGGCTGAAGGTGACACCACATCGGCTGCCGGGAGTGCGAGTTTCATCAAGAATCTCGGACGAATGTACGGCACCTACACACTCAGTTTCCTGGGCTTTGTCATCGCGCTCGCGATCCTTGAGCAGATCGGCGTGCCGAACAAAGTCCTCGGCTATCTGTTCGTTTTCTTCACGCTCGCGGTCTATGCCGTCATCGGCGTCATGACGCGCACGGCGGAATTGTCCGAATACTACGTCGCCGGCCGGCGCGTGCCCGCGTTCTATAACGGCCTGGCGACCGGCGCCGATTGGATGTCGGCCGCCTCCTTTGTCGGCATGGGCGGCACGTTGTTTCTGTTGGGCTACGATGGCATCGCCTGGGTGCTTGGCTGGACCGGCGGATTCGTTCTTGTATCGATCTTGATCGGACCGTATCTGCGCAAATTCGGGGCTTACACGGTGCCGGATTTCATGGCCTTCCGGTTCGGCGGCAACTTCGCCCGCTTTATCGCCGTGATCGTGCTGGTCTGCTGCTCCTTTACCTATGTGACCGCGCAGATTTACGGCACCGGCCTGATCGCCTCGCGCTTCCTTGGCATGCAGTTTGAGATCGCGGTGTTCGCGGGATTGGTCGGTATCCTGCTGTGCGCGATGCTGGGTGGCATGCGGGCGGTGACCTGGACGCAGATCGCCCAGTATATCGTGCTGATCATCGCCTATCTGACGCCGATCGTGATCCTGTCCACCAAGAAATACGGTATTCCGTTTCCGGAACTTACCTATGGGCAGGCGATCGCGGACATCACGGCGCGCGAGGGGCAGATGTTGGCGACGGGACTGGCGACGGTGGCGAATCTCAAGCCGCACATCGCTCCCTTCATCAACTACAGCCCGCTGAATTTCTTCGGGATCATCTTTTGCATGATGGTGGGGACGGCGTCCCTGCCGCATATCCTGATGCGCTATTTCACCACGCCAAGCGTGCGTGAAGCGCGTCAGTCGGTGGCGTGGTCCCTGCTGTTCATCTTTCTGCTTTATTTCTCGGCGCCAGCCTACGCGGCGTTCTCGAAGCTGGAGGTCTACACCAACATCATCGGCTCGGACATCGCCAACCTGAAGCCTTGGCTGTTCACGTGGGGTCAGCTCGGGCTGATCCAGATCTGCGGTAAGAACGCCAGCAGCATCTCCGATATCGCGGCGGCCTGCCAATCGATCGCCGGTCATGCCGGCGTGGTCAGGCTACAGGACTTCGTGATCAATACCGATGTGATCGTGCTCTCCACGCCCGAGATCGCGGGTCTGCCTTATGTGATCTCCGGGTTGGTCGCCGCGGGGGGTCTGGCGGCGGCGCTGTCCACCGCCGACGGGCTCTTGCTTGCCATCGCCAACGCTCTCAGTCACGACATCTACTACAAGATGATCGACCCGAACGCGGCGACAATCCGCCGGCTCACGGTCGCGCGTGTTCTGCTGCTGTTCGTGGCCGTGGCCGCGGCGGCGACCGCGGCGACAAGACCGTCGGACATTCTGGCCATGGTGGGTTGGGCGTTCTCGCTCGCGATGGCTGGCAACTTTCCGGCGCTCATCATGGGGGTCTGGTGGAAGCGCACCACGGCGGCTGGCGCGGTAACCGGCATGATCGCCGGCTTCGGTCTGTGCCTGTTCTACCTCGTTACCACCCGCTACTTCCCGGGTGCCGGTGTGAAATATTTCGGCATGAGTTCGTTGACCAACGCGCTGACAGGCGTGCCGCTGGTCGATATCGCCAAGGCGATGGCGTTGCCCAACGCCATGGAGAGTTGGCCTACGCTCGCCCATCCGATGGCCAATAAAGTCGGCTGGTTCGATCTCAACAACATCAACTGCGGCTTGCTGGGGATGCCGCTTGGCTTCCTGGTGATCTACGTTGTCAGTCTTCTGGGCAAGGAGCCGTCGGCGGAAATGCAGGCCTATGTCGACGAGGTCCGCAAGCCGCGCGGCCAAACGGTACTACAGGAAAGGACCTGATCGGAATCGGGACCGCTTTATGAAGCCCGCGCCGCCTGAAACGATCGAGCATCGCGACGTTTCAGGCGGCGCTCTTCGCCTGCGCGCGGCGCCGCTTCGAGCCGCATGAGCGGCGGCGAAACACTTCTCGCCTCCTGGTATTTTCAGGCGCCGAACTTTGTGCTGGCGGCGTTGATGTACACGCTGCTTGGCCGCGTCGTATTGGGACTGATGGTGGAGCCGTCCTCGCCAAATTATATCTGGCGGTGGTTTTGCCGATTGACCGATCCGGCGCTCACGGCGATCGCATTGGTGACTCCGAGGGCCACTACCCCGGTGGTGTTATGGCTGTTCGGCTTTGTTTGGCTGTTCTGGTTGCGGGTGCTGCTGCTGGCTGTGTTTCTGCTGCTCAGTGTACCGCGGGGCTCGTGAGCGGAACCATGCAACGTAATCTTTATTACGCCGCGATAGCTTTCTTCGGGATGATCAATGGTTTGTTCAACCAGGTCGCTCTGGTATTCGCTCTGCTGCATGTGCAGGTGCTGGCGCCGGCGTTGCTGTTCGGCAACGTTTCGCTCACGCTGCTGTTTTCTTCCCTGATGGTATCGACCGCGACGATCATCATTGGCGGAATCCCAGCGGCGCTTTATGAGCGATTTATCGGCGCGAAGGACGATTCAACCAAGGCCTCGCTGTGGATCTGGCTCGCGGGGACGGCGCTGCTGGCGCTGCCAGCCGTCGGTAATTTTCTGAAAACCGGTCTCTGACGATTGCCCCGCGCCGGCGCCCATCAGACACGGCGAACGGAATGAAACACCGGCCATCCCGTCTGAATATCCTTCAGATGGTTAAAATAGGCCGTGGGCTGCGAGAACTCGCCGGTCGGCACGTACGGCACATCCCGCCAGAACTGCATCTGCATTTCGCGCGCGATGCGTTTTGCGGCCTCAAAATCCGGGGCCTCCAGCCAGGATTCGCGCAGGGCTTCAAGTTTCGGCGCGTCAGGCCAGCCGAACCAGGCGTTCGGACCGCTGCGTATGGCGTTGGAGGCGGGGACGAAGATATTGCCGGTGCCGCCGAGATTGGTGATGAAGATGTTCCATCCGCCTTTGTCGATCGGTTCCTTGCTGGCCCGCCGCTGCACCACTGTGCCCCATTCCAGCGATTGATAATCCACGTTGAAACCGATCTTGCGCAACAAATCATCCACCACCTGGGACTGCGCGTGCAGCGTGGGAATGGTCGACGGACCGAGCAACACGATCTTGCGGCCATCGTAACCGGCGGCGGCGAGTTGCTTCTTCAGCGCTTCATGGTCCTTGCGGCCCTTGGTGATCTCCGCGCCCGCATCGCTCGCCATGGGAGAGGCGCTGGCGAGGATGCCGGCGCCAAGCCGGATCAATGACGGTTCGGCGCCGGCGACGGCTTCCATGAAATCCTGCTGATTGACCGCTTCGAGAACGACGCGGCGGATCGCCGGATTGTCAAACGGCGGGTTCAGGCTGTTGAAGCGGATACAGCCGATCGAGCCCATGTTGTTCTTGATCTCGATCGTCAGTTTGGGATTGCGGCGCAGCATGGCGATCAGGTCAATCGTCGCCTGTTCCCACCAGTCATATTCGCCATTGGTCAGCGCGGCGGCGGAGGTTCCGGAGTCGGGCACGAAGGTCCACTCGACGCGGTCAAAATGCACGATTTTCGGACCAGCGTAGAAACTGGCCGCGCCGTCGTTACGGGGAATGTAATCGGGGTTACGAACGTAGACGACGCGCGAGCCGGGCACGCGTTCCCCCGCGGCGAATTTGAACGGACCGCTGCCCATGACCTCGGTGATCTGGGTCGTCGCGGGGATCTGCGCCAGCCGCTCCGGCATGATGACGCAGGCATATTGGCCCAACGCGTCCGGCACCTGAGAAAACGGCCGTTTCAGCCGGATCTCGATCGTTTTGTCGGACGGCGCCGATATTTCGTCCGTGCGTGCCAGAAGCGCGCTGCCGTACGGATCGCGGACACCCCAGCGTTTGATCGAGGCGACCGCATCCTTCGCCAGCACCGCGCTGCCATCATGGAATCTCAACCCTTCGCGCAACGTCAGGCGCCAGAGTTTTCCATCTTGCTCGACGTTGTGCCCCTGAACCATCTGCGGGTGCGGCCGGAAATTCGCGTCCAACCCATAGAGCGTGTCGTAAACACAGGACGAAAAATTCCGCGTGATGTCCGCCGTGGTCCACATCGGATCGAGCGAGGCCAGATCGGCGTGCGGCATGAAGCGCAGCAGGCGGGTGTTTTGCGCCGCCACGATATTAGGCAGGGCCAGCGCGGCGGCCGCCTGTAACAAAACGCGGCGTTTCATGATTTGGTCTCCTCGTATCCCCGGCCAGCCTACCTCGACGGGGGGAGCCGCGGCAATCGGCGCGCAGACGCGCCACGGACAGTTGGTTGCCCCTGATGAAGGCCGTCCAATCACTCCCCGGTGCCCGACAGATATGCTCTGAAACGGTGTCGGGCCGGCCGCGGGACAGGGCGGCTGCCACTGTCCATAATACATGATTTGAGAGTATCGTTCGTCGCCGACGCCAGGCGATGAATGAGATGGGCTAGACGGTCGCCACGCGTTGCCGCCGCACCAGCCAGACCACGACGATCGCGCCCATCGAGGTCGCCGTGTATACTGAGAAAGCGTTCAGGTATCCGATCATCGCCGCCTGCCGGTTGACCTCCCGCGCCAGCCTGGCGAGGCCCGGCATGGTGTCCATGGTCCAGGCGCCCATGGCCCAGGGGAGGTCGGTGGCGCGGCTGTAGGGCGTGACGAACTCCGTCATCCGGCTGTAGTTGGCATTGGTGGAGCGCACGACGATCGCGAACGCCAGCGATATGAACAGGCTGGAGCCGATGTTCCGCAGCAGGTGAAACACGGCCATCCCCTCGCTCATGAAGCGCGGGTTGAGGGTCGAGAACGCCATGACGCTGAGCGGCACCCAGATGAAGCCGGTCGCCAGGCCCTGCACCAGGGAATTCAGCAACAGATCGGTGGTGCCGATATTCAGATCCAGTTCCATCAGCCAAAGCCCGGATAGGGCGACCAGCCCGAAGCCGATTGTCATACCGATGCGAGGGTCGATCCGCCCGATGAACATGGCGGCGAAAAAGCCCACCGTGCCTCCCAGGCCGCGGGCCGCGACGATCATGCCGATCGTGTGGTCAGGGTATCCGACGTGGGTCTGCAACAGCGGCGGTAGCAGCACCAGCGGCGTGAAATTCAACATCCCGTAAGTCAACACCAGGATGAGGCCGAGAGTATAGTTCCTGTCCCGCAACAGTCTGGGGCTGAGGAAAGGCCGCTCCGCCGTCACGCTGTGGGCGACGAACAGATAGAAGGCCACCGCGGCCAGAACGGTTTCGAAGACGATCTCGCTCGACTCATACCAGTCAAGCCGTTGGCCGCGTGACAACACCAGTTGCAGACAGCCCAAACCCAGTGACAGACAAAGGAATCCCACCCAGTCGAGGCGGGTGCCGGAGCCCAACTCCTCCCTCGGCAGCACCAGCCAGAGCGCGACGAACGCGATCGCACCGGCGGGGACGATCATGTAGAACGCGTAGCGCCAACTGTAGGCCTCGGCCAGGAATCCGCCCAGGGTCGGGCCGATGACCGGACCGAGTACGACGGCGGTCATGCCGAAGATGGAGCTGACGATGCCGGCCTGGCGCCGGGGGAAACTGTCCAGTACCAGTGCGTTGGAGATGGGCACGACGGGCGCGCCCAGGCCGCCCTGCATGACGCGCCATAGCACGAGGGTTTCGAGCGAGTCGGCCTGACCGCACAGGTAAGTGACGATGGTGAAACCGCCCACGGCGGACAGCATCACGCGGCGGCGGCCGAAATTGGTGACGAGGAAGCCGGCCATTGGCGTGACGATGGCGGTGGCGAGAATATTGAACGTCGTGCTCCAGGCGATCTCGTCGGCGGTGGCGGCCATCGATCCCTGCATCTGCGGCAGCATGGCCGAGGCGACGAGCAGTGTCGTGGAATAAAGGGTTGAACCAACGACGACGGCTGCCATGATCATCACCCGGCGGGTGAACGAGAGGCTGGTGACCAGCGGAGAGTCGAGGCGGCCGTCGGACATGATGGGGACAGGGTGCCGGAGGTAAAGGCGGTCAGCGTAGCGGGATCAGGGTCAAAGCCAAATCGAGACGGTTCGATCGTGATTTGGGTGGCTCGGCTCAGGCACGAAACGACGTCGTTGACCGGATGGCGCCGTCGCGGCGCCCACCCCGCCAGGCCCGCGTTCAGCCGTCCCGGGGCTGACCGAGCGCATGCAATTCCATCAACACCGGTCCGAGCAATTTCGACCGCAACGCCTGGAACGCCGCCGCGGCCCGGCTGCCATCCAGTACTCGATGGTCGAAAGTCAGGTATAATTCCAGGCGGCCATCAGAACCGATCGGGCCATAGGTAAGGAAGCTGGTCCAATGCGACACCGCGGTGGTGAAGGCTATACCCTGATCACCGGCCGAGGAAATGCCAAAGGTGCCGAAACGGTTCGGTACCTGCCGTCCGATATTCCGCCCCATCCAGATCACCATCTGGCGCAACGGCCGCGGCAGGCGGGCCACCGCGAGAGCCAGCCGAAATTCCCCGATCTCCGAAAGCGGCGCCGTCTTCGCCTTCCGGATGCGCTCACCGATTTCGAGCAGCGGCATGGTCTCGGGCGACTTGATGCGGGCGTAGAACAGGGCCGGCTCGCCGTCTATCTCCCGTTCGATGACGATGGCGCCGACACTGGTCGGCAGTTCGTAGAGTTGCGGCCAAGGTAGCTTGACGAAGATGCGCCGGAGTTCCGGCATCTCCCGCGCCACCAGCGCATGGGCCTTGGCGAAGATCGCGGTCCAGGGCGGCCGGTCCGGCGCCGAGGCGCGCGCGGCGACCAGCGGCGCGAGTTCCAGGACACCCGCCAGTACGCCCCGCGGCACGCCCATTGCGAGACGGCAGTGCTCGGTGATCAGCCGTCGCGGCGCCGACAGCCTGATGCGGCGACCCTTCAATCCCCTTCTCCGATCCTGTATGTCATGCGAAGAGGCCTCATTTCCCGGCCAGTTTAGCGGCCGAGGTTCACGACGGGAAGGAGCTGCCGCCGTATCTGACCCCCTGCCGGTCTCCCCCTGGCCAATACAGGGCCGCCCCGCTGTCCTGGTCACTGGTGCGTCCTCTGGCATCGGCGCCGAGTTGGCGCGACAAGCCGCGCGGGAGCGCCTACCGATGCTGTTGGTGGCGCGCGGTATGGCCGCGCTCACGGCCCTGGCGGAGGAACTGACCGCCACGGGTGGTGAGGCGCATACCCTGTCGCTCGACCTCACGGCGCCCGGCGCGGTGGCGGCGATCGGCGCCGCGCTGCTACGACATGGGCTGGTCTGCGACGTGCTTGTCAACAACGCCGGCCAGGGGTTGGTCGGTGCCGCGGCGGACCTCTCTGCCGCGGATCAGCTTGGCATTCTCGACCTCAATCTAAGAGCGGCGGTGGCGCTGGCCCTGGCGGCGTTGCCTGGCATGCGGCAACGCCGCCAGGGCGGAATACTGAACGTGGGTTCCATCGCGGGATTCATGCCCGGCCCGGGGATGGCGCTGTACTATGCCAGCAAGGCGGGGTTACGATCGTTCTCGGAGGCGCTGTGGCAAGAGGCGCGCGGCCATGGCGTGGTTGTCACCTTGCTTTGCCCCGGTCCGGTGCGTACCCCTTTTCTCGAACGTTCTGGCGCCGGCAAGGCGCGGATTTTCCGCATGCTTCCGAAGGCAAAGGCCCAGCGGGTGGCAATCCGCGGCTGGGCTGGTTTCCGCCGCGGGAAGCGCCTGGTATTTCCCGACCGGCTGAGTTGGCTGATCGCGCGCGTCGCGCCGCTGCTGCCGCGGCGGCTTCTGCTGGGCCTGCTGGCGCGGCTCCAGCAGCAGCGTTAGCCCTGGCGCGTGGCTGGCGCCGGTTCTGGAGGCGCACCGTGAGGGAGGCAGCCAGGGTGGCGCGCGTTGTCGCGCGCGGCCGCGGGCATGATGTTTCATTGGTAACTTTCAGGTGTTCGTGGCGGCAGGCAAATAAGCAGTGAGTGGCCGCCATTCGGCCTGATGCCGCGAACGATGTGGCCCGGACGGACCTCGTATGTTTGCGTGTTCCCGAAGTGTGCCGCAAAGTGGGGTAACCCCTCGGGAGAGAATCGCATGGCGTCTGTCGAATGGAAATCCAGCGTGGTGTCAGCGGCGGGCACGGACCTGCATGTGACGCGGGGCGGCGAGGGTCAGCCGGTGATCATCCTGCACCGCGACATCGGCACGCTGGACCGGCTGCCGTTTTACGACGCGTTGGCCCAGAACCATGAAGTCGTTATCCCCGACCATCCCGGGTATGGCGGATCGCCGCGGCCGGAATGGGTCGCCAATGTCCGTGACATCGCCCTGCTACAACGCGCCCTTCTGGGCCGCCTTGGCCTGAACCAGGCGACACTGGTGGGCCTGGGATTCGGCGGCTGGATCGCGGCGGAAATGGCTACTTGCGCGCCCTCCGGCACGTCGCGGTTGGTCCTGGTTGGCGCGATGGGCCTGAAACCGCCCTCAGGCGAAATCCTGGATCAGGCTCTGGTCAGCTATATCGAATATGTCCGCGAAGGCTTCCACGACGTCGCCGCCTTCGAACGCAATTACGGCAAGTCCTTGTCCACGGAGCAGTTGGTGCAATGGGATCTGTGCCGCGAAATGTCGTTTCGCGTTGCCTGGAAACCATACATGTACAACGATTCGTTACCGTATCTGTTGCGCGGCGTGCAGGCGGAATCGCTGATCGTCTGGGGCGATGACGACCGCATCGTCCCCGCCAGCGTCGCGGCGCTGTACGCGGAACGATTGCCCCACGCGCGGCGTGAAACCATCGCCAACGCGGGACACCTGGTTGAGATGGAACAGCCCGAGGCACTGGCCCGGCTGATCGCCTCGTTCATCGCCTCCACCTGAAAACCGGCACGGGAGACCTTCCATGCATCTGATGTATTTCACCGAGCAGCCGATGAAAGACTACCCGGTCGAGGCCGGGAACGACATCGGTTTCACTTCGTTGTTGATGTCGAACAAGCACTTCGACCCCGTGGTCGGTAGCCGCTTGTATAACGAGTTCCTGGAAAACTACGTCTACGCCGAGGAAATGGGCGTCGACGGCATCATGCTGAACGAGCATCACAACGCGCCGTTCTGCATGCAGGCCAAGGCGAATGTCTTCGCCTCCCTGCTTGCCGGCGTAACCAACCGGGTGAAGATCGTGCTTCTGGGAAATCCGTTGCCGTTGACGGACAACCCGGTGCGGCTGGCGGAAGAACTGGCGATGATCGACATGGTGTCGAAAGGACGTCTCGTTTCGGGGTTCGTCCGTGGCGGCGGTCAGGAACAACTCGCGACCAACGCCAACCCCGCTTATAATCGCGAGCGCTTCCAGGAAGCGCACGACCTCATCGTCAAGGCCTGGACCGTTCCTGGTCCGTTTCGTTGGGAAGGCAAGCATTTCCACCAGCGCGTCGTCAATCCCTGGGCTTTGCCCCTGCAACAACCGCATCCGCGGATCTGGATTCCGGGTGTGATCAGTCACGAAACGATCGTCTGGGCCGCGAAACATGGCTACCCGTACATCGCGCTCAATACCTCGATCGAGGATACCAAGAAAATCTGGGAACGTTACGATGCCGCCGCCGCCGAGGCCGGTTACACGCCTGGTTCGGAAAACCGCGGCTATCTGATCCGCTGCCACGTCGCGGAAACCGAGGAAGCGGCGCTGGCCAGCGCGCGTCAGTTTCTGTGGATGGATGGCGAGTTCACTGGCCGCCTGAAACCCGTCTGGGCCAGCCCGTCGGGCTATTTCTCGCCGTCGTCCCGCGAATCCTTCGTCAATTTCGTGGCCGGACAAAGCGCGTCGCCGTCGCGTCCCCGCAAGACCTTCGAGCAGCAGGTCGCCGATCTGCAAATCATCGCGGGCACGCCCAAACAGGTCGTCGCCTCGCTTCGGAAGATCATGCAAGAAACCCGTCCCGGCATCATGGCGTTCTGGGGCAACGATGGCCGCATGAGTCAGACCGATGCCCGTACCTCGATTCGCCTTCTGGGCCAGGAGGTCATGCCCGCGTTGCGCGAATCCGCCAAAGAACTCGACCTTAAGTCCCCGTTCGAGGCCAATATGCCGGTCAGCCGAGCCTGGGCCGAAGCACATCGCGCCGAAGCCGCGGAATAATCCCATCCGTCCGAACGTACGTCGGGTATGCGTCCGGTCTGTACATCAGGCCGGGCCATGACGAGGACAGGCGGTGCCCAGAGTCACGCGTTCGGACAATTGGTATAACAACCCGGACTCCGACCGGTGCCGCGGTTTAGATCGGGAGAATGTGGAAAATTTCCGATGACACACTTGTTCGGCGCCATTGCCGCGCTTATTGCCTGTGTCTGGCCGGGATCGCTCCAGGCCGCCGATCCCGCCGCCGGTCAGTCGGTTTTTAAAACGCAGTGCGGTGCGTGCCACTCGGTTGTACAGGGTAAGAACATGGTGGGGCCGAGTTTGTTCGGCCTTCTGGGGCGGAAAAGCGGTATCGTGGAAGGATTTCGCTATTCGACAGCGAACAAGGCGGCGGATTTAACCTGGTCCGCATTCACCCTGGACAAATACCTGTCCGCGCCGCGAGAAGCCATTCCCGGTACGACGATGATTTACGCCGGAGTGAAGGACGAAACAAAGCGCGCCGATCTGATCGCTTATCTCGAGTCGATCCAATAGTCATTCCGATGTTATACCACGGCGATTAGAGCGTTTTCCAATCAGGTTGCGTCGCGACAACCACCTCCCTCGTCATGGCCCGGCTTGTCCGGGCCACCTGTTCCAGCACAGTTCCGCGACCGGTGGCCCGGACAAGCCGGGCCATGACGATTTGGAGAATACCGGCCCGACGCAACCCGATTGGAAATTGCTCTAAAGATTGACGTACCGGTCCTGTCTCCCGTCATGGCCCCGCGAAGGCGAGGGCCGGGCCACGACGGGAGACAGGACCGGTCGAGAGTCAGAGTTTAAGAGTGCTGGTATTACAACACCCGCGTCACATCGGTGGCGTGACATAGCTCCTCGTCGCCTGCCACGCCTTTGCCTTCCGGCACCTCGATCAGCCGCACCTTCACCCATTCGTCGTCGATCTTCTGGATGACCTCAGCGGTGATGCCCCCAATAAGGCTGAGTTTCGCGCCGACCGGAACGTCGATCAATTCGATCATGGCGGGCTCTCCGTCAAAACAGGATGCTGAGATTTTTTGCCAGCAGCACGTTCTGCTCCAGGATCAGTTCGCGCCGCGCGATCAGCCAACTGTCGCCGTTGCGCCGCAGCGTGTCGGTGCGGCGGCCGATGAAGGTATGGTTTTCGTATTCCACACGGTTCTGATGGACCAGGAAGCGGCTGCTGACAGTGACCTCGATTGGGGCCTCGACCGACGGCCGCACATCCACCAGCCGGACATTGGTTACCAGATGGGCGACGCGGGATAGCGGCTCTTCCGCGTAATGGACGCCGGTCAGAATTTGTTCGACGCGCTTGGTCACCGTCCATTTATCCTCGTCGAACCAGGAGATTCCCTCGCCCTGGCGAGTATTTTCGCGTTCGCCATGCTCCCCGAATTTCACGTTGCGGCGAATTGGCATGAAATAGACGAGATCTTCCGCCAGCAGATCGAGCCAATTCTTGAAATCGCGCGCGTCCAGCAGATCGGCTTCCTGGTACAGGAATTCCTCGATCTCCTGTTTCAGTTCGTAATATGCGAGATCCTTTTTCATTCGGCCGCCTGGCGCAGCGGAGCCAGATCGCGGCCCAGAAGCGAATCCCACGCCTCGCCCTTCATGTAGCGCGCATAAACCCGATAGTAATTTCGCGGAGTTTGATCGGTGATCTGGGTCGAGACGAAGCCTGGAACCGGATCGTCGACCTTGTACGCGCCCATCGACATCTGATAGTTGAACGGATAGCGCCTGGCGATCGTGCCTTTGCTTGACTCGGTCGCGTAGAGCCAGTTTTCCATGTCGTCCTGCTCGGTCATTCCGGCCGGGCCGGAATAACGCATGTAAAAGCGCCGCAGCACGTCCTTCACGACGGCCGGAGCGTCGGCATCGACCAGGAAAAAGCGCCAGGCCTCGGTTTCGGTCGGGCTGTGCGGATGCCAGACACACAGGCCGCGCGGCTGGCGGCCATGATACGACGTGTTCGGAAACAAATTGCCGGTGAACGGCATGATCCGCGCCTTCGCACCCTGGCGGCGTTGGCGTTCATGGAAGGCATGCCGAAAATATTCTTCGACCTCGGGATACTGCGCGTAACCCGGCTGGTAATCGAATTGTTCCGGCATATGCACGCTGTGAACGCCGTGGCCCGCCGGAAACCCGATCCAGACATGTTGGCCCTTCGCGTACTCGTTGTCGCGGCGGTGGCCCTTTTGCCCCGACGGCCCAATGCCGATCATGTCCACCGACCGGTGCGAGGGGTTATGATACGTGTCCCCGAGAAAATTCTCCGCCGCGAACTTCCAGTTACTGGGCAGGATCCACTTCTGAACCCCAATGACCTCCGACCCGCCGGGCCTGCCATCGCGGCAGTCCAGCACCTGATCGAGGTGATCGGCCGCGTCGCCCAGATAGGCCAGCAGGTCCGGTGCCTCCGGATCCCACGAAGCCCAAACGGTGCTTTTATAAATCTGGAGTTTTGGAACTTCGATCAGCGGCCACTGCGAACGATCCAGAGTTCCGTCGTACAGCGCCCGGAACATCGGAACGCCCTGCAATTTCCCGTCGGTCGTGTAACTCCAGGAATGGTAGGGGCAAACGAACAGCGAGGTGTTGCCCTGTTCGTAGCGGCAGATTTTCATGCCGCGATGCCGGCAGGAGTTCAGGAAGACATGGACCTTGCTCTGCGCGTCGCGGCACAGAATGACCGAGGCATCGCCCATGCGGGAGACAAAGAAATCCCCCGGTTTCGCGATCTGGCTTTCGTGCCCGACGAACAGCCAGGCGCGCGTGAACAGCTTCTCCAGTTCCTGCTTGTGGAACTCGGGCGAGACGAAAATCTCGCGGCTGATCAGGCCGTTTTCGGTATCGATCATCTGGTCGATCGGCAGCGACGTCATGAGCCGGTCCTCCGTATTCGCCGGGATTGTGCGCCAAGTGGGGCGGAGAGGGCAATCGGCCCAGAGCTTGTGCGGCAGTACTCATCATGGCCGCGTCAACCCATTTTCGTCATCCCCGGGCTCGTCCCGGGGACCGGTCGCGGCACGAAGCCTCGGCCTTGAGTGCCCTTTTGGCCCAGTTCGTGCCACTTCCGGTCACCGGGACGAGCCCGGTGATGACGTTTGTGAAATGAGCGTGGCCAAAATGAGAACTGTTGGCGCTTGTGCCCGGCAATGACCCCAAGGTTGCTACCGTTTCGCCGCGATCTCTGGCACATCATGACCGATCGGCCGACCCATGAAGGGTTCGGACGCGGGATGGAGTGAGCATGAACTGGTCCGGGCAACGGGTCTTCGTGACCGGCGGGGCGGGTTTTCTCGGCGCCAATCTTTGTCTGGCGCTGGCCTCTCAGGGCGCCCGGGTGATCGCGCTGGACGGGTTTTTGTTCGGCGGCGGGGCCAACGCGAAGAACCTGGAGGGATCGGGGGTCGAACTGATCCGAGGCGATATCAGGGAGATCGATCTGCGTCCCTTGTGCGAGGGCGCGTCGGCCATTTTCAACCTCGCCGCGCAGACGAGCCATATGGGCGGACAGGCTGACCCGCTGGCCGATATCGCGGTCAACGCGGTGGCGCAGGTGCGCCTGATCCAGGCCGCGCGCGAGGCGGCTCCGGCAGCGGTGGTCGTGCATGCCTCGACGCGGCAGTTCTATGGCCGGGTGGTGAAGCTGCCGGTGGATGAAACCCAGCCGGTCGCGCCGCCCGATGCCAACGGCGTGTCGAAATTCGCCGGTGAGCAATACTGGATGCTGGAGCATCGCGTGCATGGCCGGCCGGTGGTGTCGTTGCGGCTGACCAACTGTTACGGTCCCCGGTTACGGATTCGCGACGCGCGCCAGACGTTTCTGGGCATCTGGATCCGCTCGGTCCTGGAAAACAAACCGTTCGAGGTCTGGGGCGGAGAGCAATTGCGCGACATGACCTATGTCGACGATGTCACCGACGCGTTTTTGCGCGCGGCCGCGACTCCCGCCTGCCATGGTCAGATTTTCAATATCGGCGGCGCGCCCCCGGCCTCGTTGCGGGAACTGGCCGATCTGGTGGTAAAACTCGCTGGACCACCGGCGCATTACAGCGTCCGCGAGTTCCCGGCCGAGCGGGCACGGATCGACATCGGCAGTTACCATGCCGATGATTCCGCGTTTCGCGCGGCCTCCGGGTGGTCTCCGAACGTTTCGCTGGAGGATGGGATTGGACGCACGATCGAATGGTACCGCTCCCGGCTGGCGGATTATCTGTAGGCGCCGGTCGAAAGCAGGTCAGACAGCTCGCAAGGGGACCGCATGTCAGGGATCACCGTTCCACAGGCCAGTCCCGGCGCCGCTTACCGGGCGTTGAAGCCCGAAATCGACGCCGCGGTCGCCCGCGCGCTTGAATCCGGCTGGTACATCCTGGGCCAGGAAGGCCGCGCGTTCGAGGCCGAGTTCGCCGCCTGGCTTGGGGCCGGCACCGCCGTGGGGTGTGGCAACGGCACCGACGCGATCGCGCTGGCGCTGCGTGGCCTCGGCATCGGTCCGGGCAGCACGGTCGTCACCGTGTCGCACACCGCCGTCGCGACCGTGGCGGCGATCGAGAGCACCGGCGCCACGCCGCTGCTGATCGATATCGAACCGCATCATTACACCATGGACCCCGCCGAACTGGGCTCCGTCCTGGCCAGCCCGCCACCCGGACTGCCGCCCATCCGAGCCGTGATTCCGGTGCATCTTTACGGCCAGGTGGCGGACGTCGAGGTGATCGGGTCCCTTTGCCGCCGTTACGGCGCGTTACTGATCGAGGATTGCGCGCAGGCGCATGGCGCGAAACGCAACAACCGGATGGCCGGCACCTTCGGCGATGCCGCCACGTTCAGCTTCTACCCCACCAAAAACCTCGGTGCCCTGGGCGACGGCGGCGCGGTGGTGGCGCGCGACCCCGAGCTGGCGGGACGGATCGCGGCACTGCGGCAATATGGTTGGACCCGGCATTACATCAGCGATGTTGTTGGCGTGAACAGCCGGTTGGACGAACTGCAGGCGGCGATCCTGCGGGTTAAGTTGACATATCTGCACGCGGGAAACACGCGGCGGCGGGAGATCGCCCGCGTTTATGACGGGGTCCTGGGGTCACGCGCGCCGCTCCGCCGGAGGGGTTCGGAACACGTATATCATTTGTATGTGGTTCGGGTTCCGGAACGGGACGCGGTGCAGGCGCGGCTGCGGGAGAGGGGCATTGGCACTGGCATCCATTATCCCGTCCCAGTGCATCTTCAGCCCGCGTATGAGGGGCGGATCGCTCTGGGTCCGTCGCGGTGCGTGGAGACGGAGCGGGCGGCGGCGTCGGTGATGTCGCTGCCGCTGTATCCCGAGTTGACGGAAGCGCAGGTGGCGCAGGTGTGTGGGGCGTTGGATTGGTAAAAGTGAATCCGCCCGCCAACGCAATCGGCGACAGGGCGGTGGACATCGGCTGTCAAATGCGATTGCGACGTGATTCCGACGACATCGGATTGACAATCCGAATCGTGGCCGATGTCGCTCAGTCCATGGCAATTGGCCGTGACACGTTCGAAAACTCCAAAAAACGTCCCCTCATCAGGGGACCATCGTTCCGCGCGCGCCAATAGCCATCGCGACTTAGGCGACGCCCAAATATTACCGCGTCAGGCCGGCATCCCCCCCCGATCGTCATGGCCCGGCTCGTCCGGGCCACCTATACCAGCACAGTGCCGCGACGGGTGGCCCGGACGAGCCGGGCCATGACGATCGGGGGAGGATGCCTGTCGACTCGCTTATTTCTGGGCG
>SHWL01000105.1 GCA_009693865.1 Acetobacteraceae bacterium
TCGATCGGGCACCAGCCTCCCCTCGTCATGGTTCGGCTCGACCGGACCATCGGTCGCGGTACAGTGCCGCTTCGGATGGTCCGGTCGAGCCGAACCATGACGTGGAGAGGAAGGCGGCGCGATTCGTTTATCTTTGGGCGTCGCCTTAGTGCGTCAGCTTCGGGTCAGCAAGAATACCCCAAAGGCCAACATCGCGCCACCGCCGATCCGCCCAATCCAGACGCCACCCGGCAGCGCTTTCTCGGCGAGCAGGAACACAGCGATGGCCGCCACCCACGCGAGGTTCATGACTCCCGCGACAAACAACAGTGCCATCAGCACGACGCAACAGCCAAGGCAGTAGCCGCCGTGCTCCAAACCCATTCGAAACGCTCCGGTCCAACCGTCGCGCCAGTGATTGAGCACGAAGGCGAATGGCGTGCGGCAGTTGCGCAGGCAGCTCTGTTTCAGCGGTGTGAACTGATAGACCCCCGCGAGGATCAGCAACGTGCCACCAAGAACCGTGCTCGTCGTAACCAGCATCGGCGATAACAATGCGGCGCTGTCCAACGCCCATTGCGTCAGGGTTGCGCCCACTGAAAAGACACCCCAGACAACCAGATAACCAAGCGCGAAGACCGTGGTTGGGACGAAATCCTGGCCTCGCGCGCGCTTCCCTCGATTAACCGTTGCGAAAGTCACGATCATCGGTCCGGCACTGGGCAGCATCATGCCCAGCATCATCACCCACCACATCGCGAAGGTAAGAACGAAGGTCGCGGGGATCCAGGCAGCGGCCATCGGCATCGCCATGCCTGGCATATCGGCCATCGCCATGTCGGCCATGTTCCGGCCGGCCGTCACCAGGTAAAGCCAGGCGAGCCCCGTCACAGCAAGTAACGCCAACAAGACGACGCCGCGGTCGCGTGAACTCAACGCGGGCGAGGCCGCCGGCGGCATCGCGATCAGGCCGCCCAGGCGAAGGGCGCGAAGTGACCGTTGTTACCTTTCCCGGTCATCGTGAGGCCAAGCCCGAACCCCGGTACATGAAGTTCCTTGGCGCGCGCCAGAGCCAGCCGCTTGTTCGCGGGGTGCGAGGTGTTCTCGATATAAAACGGCTCGCCTCCGCTGGTGCGGGACACCATGCCTTCGATCTCGAACGACAAAACATCCGGAATCGATACGCCTCGCTTCAGGCCTTCGATGCGGAAGTCGATCGGTTTGATCTCGATCCCGCGGAAGTCGCTGACCAGGTTGGCGCGGATCATGCCAGGCGGACCACCCGCCTCGCCCGCGACGATGGCGGACAAAGCCAGGCGCTGCGCCTCGTTCGCGCGCGCGTCGACCACTCCGGCGAATATCCAGCCGCCATCGGCCATGACCTTGCCTGAGCGGATCACCAGCGCGAAGCAAAGCCCATCGAGGTTGACGCCGCCGGATTGACCTTGGTCGATGCGGAAGATCAAGGCGGCGATGCAATGGTCGAACGTCGCGGGGGCTTGCGGGTTGGTATAGATGCACGGGCAAAGATAGTCGCAATTGCAACTTTCCATGTACTCGCCGCTGAGCCGCCAGTTTGTTCCAGACATCGGTTCCTCCTTTGTCGTCGCGGTGCCTGCTGGACCTTGACTGTGCCCGGTTCAGCCAGGGATTGCAAAGTCCCGCGCATCCCGTCGGTTTGACCCCCTCGGCCCTCGATGGTCAGATGTCCCGCATGTCCAACAAAGCAGTGACCATGGATCAGGAACCGACAGGGTGGGAACCCGAGCTGGCCGAACTCCGCGAGCGTCAGCGGATCGCCCGCCAGATGGGCGGCCCCGAGCGTATCAAACGCCAGCACGATGCCGGTAAACTCACGGTGCGCGAGCGGATCGATCGGCTGCTCGACCCGGGCTCGTTCCTCGAACTTGGCTCCATCGCTGGCAAAGCCACGTACGACTCAACCGCCAAAATCATGACCGATTTCATGCCCGCCAACGGTGTGTTCGGCCGCGGCACCATCGACAACCGCCCGGTCGTCGTGTTCGGCGACGACTTCACCATCCGAGGAGGCTCCGCCGACGCCTCCATCAAGGGCAAGTACCAGATGCCGGAACAGATGGCCGGCGAATTCCGCCTGCCGCTGATCCGCATGATCGAGGGGTCGGGCGGTGGCGGATCGGTCAAGACCATCGAGACCACGGGTCATGCGAATCTCCCCGGGGGGGTCGGCCAAAGCTCTGGTCTGTGGCTGTGTGCTTTGAACATGGGACGCGTCCCCGTCGTCGCTCTCGGACTTGGGTCCGTCGCGGGTCTGGGCGCGGCGAGACTGGCCGCGAGCCATTACTCGATCATGGTCAAAGACACTTCGGCAATCTTCGTCGCCGGTCCCCCCGTCGTCGAACGCCTGGGCGAATTACGCACGAAGATGGAACTCGGCGGCCACGAGGTCCAGGTCGAGGCCGGAACGATCGACGACGCCGTCGAAACAGAGGAAGAAGCCTTCGACCGCACGCGCCGGTTTCTGTCGTACCTCCCATCCTCTGTCTGGGAGCTGCCGCCCAGGGCGCCGAATACTGATCCGGTGACAAGACGCGACGATCATCTGATTTCGATCGTGCCCAAGAGCATCAGGCAAGCCTATTCCATGCGGCGGATCATCGACTCCCTGATGGACAAAGGCAGTTTTTTCGAGATGAGCCGCGCGTATGGGCGCCAGGTCATCACCGGCTTTGCCCGTCTGGACGGCTGGCCGGTCGCGTTGCTGGCGGGCGATCCGCTGTTCGGCGGTGGCGCCTGGGGCGCGGCGGCGTCGCGAAAAATCACGCGTTTCGTCGATATGGCGCAGACGTTTCACCTCCCGGTCGTTCACCTTGTCGACTGTTTCGGTTTCGCCGTCGGGCTTCACGCCGAGTCCACGGGTACGATGCGCGCCGCGGTCGCGGCCATCAGCGCCATCCACCAATCCACGGTTCCCTGGTGCGCGATCATCATCCGTAACGTCTTCGGTGTCGGCGGCGGCGCGCATGTGCCCCACACGCAACAGATCATCCGTTACTCCTGGCCCTCCGGCAGTTGGGGCTCACTGCCATTGGAGGGCGGGGTCGAGGCCGCTTACCGCGCCGAGATCGCGGCCGCGCCTGACCCGGAGGCCAAACTCGCCGAGATCGACGCGCGGCTGCAACAACTGCGCTCGCCTTTCCGGTCGGCGGAGGCATTCCTCATCGAGGAAATCATCGATCCTCGCGACACTCGTCCGCTGTTGTGCGAATTCGCCAATATGGCCGCCCCGTTGCGCACGCCCGGCCAATCGTTTTTCACCATGAGGCCCTGATGCCGCTTTCCGCGTTCCGAATTCTGCAAATTGGCTCCGGCATCGCCCCGGATTATTGCGGGAAACTTTTCGCCGATTTCGGCGCCGAGGTGATCAAACTGGAACCCGCGGGCGGCGACCCGTTACGCGCGATACCTCCGATCGTAACGGACAACGAAAGCGGGTACTTCGCCTGGCTCAACACCAATAAGAAAAGCGTCACTGAAACACCTGAAGCGCTGAACCTCCTGCTGCGAGGCGCGGATGTCGTGATCGATGGACGCCCTCCGGCCGCGCTCCGCACGAACCACGACGACTGGCGTGCGAAATATCCGGGTCTCGCCATCACAGCCGTGTCCTGGTTCGGGGAAACCGGCCCCTACCGCGACTTCGAAGCCACCGACGCGATCTGCCGCGCTCTGGCGGGCCTCGTCGTCCTGACAGGCGCGGTCGAGGGACCGCCGCTGATCGCCACCGAGGGCCAGTCCGGTATTCTCGCGGGCCTGACCGCCTTCATCCCCACTGTCGCGGGACTGTATGGCCGCGCGGCAGGTGCCCGCCGCTTCGCCACCAGCGTCCATGAAGCCTCTTTGGGCGTCTCTGAGTACGAATGGGCCGTTTCGTGGGACGCGGGCGAGTCTCGCAAACGGCCGGGTGTGAACCGTTTCGGACGCAACTATCCTGTCGGCATTTACCCCACCAAACACGGCATGATCGGAGTCACCATCGTCACGCCGGGCCAATGGCGAGGTATTTGCGACATGATGGGTCTGCCCGATCTCGCGAAACGGCCGCATCTGTCGTTGAACACCGATCGCCTGAAGCACAGCGCCGAGATCGACGCCGCCTTTGGGCCGGTATGGCTGACCAGGACGGCCGAGGAATGGTTCGAAAGTGGCCTGACCTATAAGCTCCCGCTCGCGGTTGTGCCGGCGATGGAGGAACTGCTCCAGCAAAAAGTGCACCGTGACCGTGGCGCCTTCGTGCCTGTTTCGATCGGCGGTAAGACTTTCCAAGCTCCGGTGGTGCCGCAGCATCTGGAACGCACGCCACCGAAACAAGGCGGCGAAGCTCCGCTGGCTGGCGCACACAAAGCGGAGTGGACGACGCTCGCGAGCACCCGCCCGACTCATGAGGCCGCGCCGGGAACCTTGCCGCTGACCGGCCTGCGTATCATCGACCTGACCATGGGATGGGCGGGACCGACCGGCGCGCGCCATCTGTGCGACCTTGGCGCCGAGGTCATTAAAATCGAGGCCTGCCAATATCCCGACTGGTGGCGCGGCACCGATCTGCGGGCGTCCTTCATCGCGGAACAAAAATACGAGAAAATCCCGTGGTTCCAACTGATGAACCGCAACAAGCTTGACGTCACGCTGGATTTGACCAACCCGGAGGGTGTCAGGCTGTTGAAGAATCTTGTCGCGGGTGCCCACGCCGTGATCGAGAATTACTCCAGCGAGGTACTACGGAAACTGAAACTAGATTATTCCGTGTTAAAGGATGTACGCCCAGGATTGGTGATGCTGTCGATGCCGGCGTTCGGCTCGTTCAATGAGTGGAGCGAATGCCGCGCTTATGGGTCGACTTTGGAACAAGCTTCCGGATTGCCCTCGATCAGCGGTTTTCCGCGTGACCCGCCAACCATGAACCAGACGGCGTACGGCGACCCCGTTGGCGGGTTCAACGCCGCCGCCGCGCTCATGGTCGCATTGTTGCATCAGCAACGAACCGGCGAGGGGCAGAACATCGACCTCTCCCAGGTCGAGTGCATGCTGCCTTTGGTCGCGCCCGCGATGATCGAGCAATCAGCCACCGGACAGGCTCCGCCTCGTCGGGGCAATCGCCATCCCGTTCATGTCCCGCACGGCTGTTTTCGTTGCGTTGGGGACGATTCATGGATCGCGGTCGCGGTCACCAACGACGCAGCCTGGCGGGCGCTATCGGAGATGATGAGCCGGAACGACCTCGCCGGTCTCGATGCCGCTGATAGACGCGCGAGGGAAGACGAGCTTGAAACGATCCTCGCCACGTGGCTCCGAAATCAGGACGCCGACGCGGCGATGACAGCGTTGCAGGCTCGGGGGATCGCCGCGGGGGTCGCGCGCCGTCCGTTCGATTTGTCATGGGATCCGCACCTCATTGCTCGCGGCTTCTGGCATCGGGTGGAACGTCCGTTCATAGGCACTCACTTCCAATCTTCCCCCGCGTTTCGCGAGGGGCCCACGCCGTATCCGATCCGCCGCGCCGCGCCCACTCTTGGTCAGGACAACGAGGCCATTCTGGGTGGACGGCTGGGGCTGGATCGGGCGGAACTGGATCGGTTGGCGGCGATGGATGTGATTGGAACGGTGCCAAAGCCGCGCCGGCCGCAGGGTGATGCCTGAAAGGCCCCGATTCTCGCGGACTTCCACGGCCGTTCGCGACGGCGCGGAATTTTGATGAGTCCTTGGATGCCAATCGGAGCACCATTGCCGGCACGACCCGTCAGGCATTCGGCGATGTTCCCTCGGCCGCCAGCAAAATCGTTTCCAATGCCGCCGACTGCCGCGAAGCGTTCAGCCGTTCCCCGACCGCATGAAACGCGGCCAAGGCCAGCCGCGAAGCCAGCGCCGGGTCCGTGCTCAGACGGTGCATCGCTCCTGCCAGAGCGGAGGCGCTGCTCGGGGCCACCAGCAGGCCGGTGACGTCATCTTCGATTGCCTCCGCGATGCCGCCCTCGGCGGTGCCGATGACCGCGCATCCCCGCGCCATGGCCTCAGGTACCACACTGGGCAGTCCCTCCGCATCGCCATCGACCGCGATCACACTGGGTACCAGCAGAGCCAGTGCCGCCTCCATCCGCGCCGCCAGCGCCGGCTGAGACAGCCATCCCACGAGCTCCACACCGGGAATTTCACGTGCCAGGGCCTCCAGCACCGGCCGTAGCGGACCGTCGCCAGCGCAAACCAGTTTTACCGCGCCGCCATTGGCCCGAAGGTGCCGCATGGCATCGGCGATGACGGAAATGCCCTTCTTTTCCACGAACCGTCCCGCGAACAGGAAACCGCCATCCCGCGCGCCAACGGGAAGGGCAGGGGGCACCTCGACCCCGATGGGAAGAACGGTCAGCAGAGTGCCCGGGGCGCCGCGCCGCATGGCGGTGTCAGCCACGGCGTGGGAAACACAGACGAAACGATACGTCCGGGCGATGACGGCGGGCCAGCGGCGGGCCAGCAGTGTGTGCCGCCAGTTCTTGTCCTTGCCGACGTCCCCCCCATGCAGCGTCACGACCATCCGCGCGTCCATCCCCTGGGCCAGTGGCAACGCCAGCGCGCCGCCGCGGGCAAACTGGGCGTGGACGACCCGCGCGAAACCCGTCAGGTCAAGCGGCGGAATCAGGCCCAGGTGCCGGAACAACATGCCCCTCGCGCCGCCGATCCGCACGAGATCTCCGCCAACCTGACCCGCCTCCGGCATCAGCGAACGCCCAATCCACACCGGACGCAGGGTCTGAAAATTCAGATATTGCCGGCGCGAAAACGCGATCTCGGACGGCACGCCAATCCGGTCCCGGTAGACCAGAAGCGGCCGCCGCGAGTCTGGCGTCGGCTGAGGCGTGAGTGTCATGGCCGCATGGCTATAGCAGCCCGCGCGTTGTCCCCGCCAACGCCTGCCTGAATAAGGCTCTCGACATGGGATGTTCAGCGCGGCGCACCCAACAACGCTCCGGGACGATCGGCGAAAATTCCGCCGATCCCCGGAGCGTCGCGTGGTTCAAGGGCCTGAGGGCTGTAATGCTCGCCAATTCAAATACCAGGCAGCCCAGAATGTGAACCTCTAATGAGCCAAATTAATCACATAAAAGGAACTATGTCAAGAAATATTTTCAATAAGAGACTATTTTCTCTTTCGGGGCGCCAGGAGGCCCTGGGCAGCCCAGGGAGAGAAACCGGGATCGGCCTGCCTCGTGGCGATCACATATGGATCACCTTGCCATAGGCATCCAGCACGGCCTCGTGCATCGTTTCGCTGATGGTGGGATGCGGGAAGACCGAATGCATGAGGTCGGCCTCGGTCGCTTCCAGGGTGCGGGCGATGACATAGCCCTGGATCATCTCGGTGACCTCGGCGCCGATCATGTGGGCGCCGAGCAATTCGCCGGTTTTGGCGTCGAAGACGGTCTTTACCAGGCCCTCGGTCTCCCCCATCGCGATGGCCTTGCCGTTGCCAATAAAGGGAAAGCGGCCAACCTTGACGGTGTGACCGGCTTCCTTCGCGCGCGCCTCGGTCATGCCGACGGAGGCGATCTGTGGGCGGCAATAGGTGCAACCGGGAATGTTTCCGGCGTTCATCGGATGCACGTCCTTCTGGCCGGCGATCTTTTCCACGCAGATCACGCCTTCATGCATCGCTTTATGCGCGAGCCAAGGAGGGCCGGCCAGATCGCCGATCGCGTAGACCCCCGGTTCGCCGGTGCGGCAGAATTCATCAATGACGACATGCGTGCGATCGACCTTGACGCCGGTCCCATCCAGGCCGAGACCTTCCACGTTGCCAACGATTCCGACAGCGGAGATCACGCGGTCAGCCACGATGTCCTGCGTTTTGCCCTCGGATTCCACGGTGACGGTCACACTATTGGTGGCTTTCTTCGCGCCTTTGACCGTCGCTCCGGTCAGGATGGCCATACCCTGCTTCACGAAGGCTTTGTGCGCGAAGGTGGAGATTTCCTCGTCCTCAACGGGCAGGATGCGCGGCAGCAGTTCAATGACCGTGACTTTCACACCGAGATTGAGATAGAAGCTGGCGAATTCGATGCCGATGGCGCCCGATCCCATCACCAGCAGGGATTTCGGCACCGCCGTGGGCACCATGGCTTCTTTGTAGGTCCAGATCAGTTTGCCGTCGGCCTCGATCCCCGGCAGTTGGCGGGCTCGCGCGCCGGTGGCCAGGATGATATGCGGCGATTTCAGCGTCGCCACCGGCTTGCCGTCTTTCTCCACCGACAGAGTTTGTTTGCCCGCCAGTTTTCCGGTGCCGTCGAATACGGTAACCTTATTTTTGCGCATCAAATGTGTCACGCCGGCGGATAATTGTTTCGCGATCGCGCGCGAGCGTTTGACCACCGCGGCGATATCGAACGCCGCCGTCACCGGCGAAAATCCGTAGTCCTGCACATGGTGCAACAGATGGTTGATCTCGCTCGTGCGCAGCAGCGCCTTGGTCGGGATGCAGCCCCAGTTGAGGCAGATACCGCCCAGATGCTCGCGCTCGACAAGGGCGGTCTTCATGCCGAACTGGGCGGCGCGGATCGCCGCGACATAGCCGCCGGGACCGCCACCCACCACGATCAGATCAAAGCTTTGTTCAGCCATGCGTTGCTGCTCCTCCGGCGAGCGCGGTCAGCGCCGGACCGGACAATTGCCTGACGTGCCAGGCCGTCATCCGCGTCGCGCCCAGATGTTCGTAAAATTCGATCGAGGGCTCGTTCCAGTTCAGCACGCGCCACTCGACGATGTTGTAGTTCCGTTCCACCGCGATCTGGGCCAGATGGCGCATCAGGGCACGGCCGATGCCTTTCCCGCGCTGGTCTGGTTCGACGAACAGATCTTCCAGAAACAGACCGATCCGGCCGGTGAATGTGCTGATCGTGCGGCAATACAGCGCGATGCCGACCGGTGCGTGGTTGGGGATTTCGGCCATTACCGCATCGGCGAGTTTGTCCGGCCCGAACATGAACGCGTCAAACTCAGCCTCGGTGGCGGTGAACTTGTCTGCCTCACGCTCATATTCCGCGAGTGCCCGTACAAGTCGCGCGATGTCGGGCAGATCGGCGCGCACCGCGGAGCGTAGGATGAGGCCGGCGGTCATCGCTGCCAGGTCTGTTTGCCCGATAGGGGCCGGCCTGACGGGGCCATCCGATCCAGAGCCGTGCCGCCACGGATGGCCCGGTCTCGCCGGGCCATGACGAGGGTAAGAAGCCGGACCATGACGAGGGTAAGAAGCCGTGCCATGACGAGGGTAAGAAGCCGGGCCGTGACGGGGGTAATGAGCCGGGCTCCGGTGGGATCGGAGAAATGGGTCATTCGTTTCGTCCCCGCGGTCACAGCATCAGGCTCAACGGGTCTTCGAGGATGGTCTTGAACTCGCGCAGCCACCGCGCGCCCAGGGCACCGTCAACGACACGGTGATCGACAGATAACGTGCAGGTCATGACCGTGGCGATGGCCAGCGCGCCATTCTTCACAACGGGCCGTTGCGCGCCCGTGGCGACGGCGAGGATGGCGGCCTGGGGCGGGTTGATGATGGCGGAGAACTCTTTCACCCCGAACATGCCCATGTTCGAAATCGAGAACCCGCCGCCCTGGAATTCCTCCGGTTTCAACTTGCCGGCGCGCGCGCGGGTGGCGAGGTCGCGCATCTCCCGGCTGATTGTAAGAAGGCCTTTCTGGTCGGCCTTGCGCACGATTGGCGTGATCAGCCCGTCGGGGATCGCGACAGCGACGCTGATATCGACGTCGTCGTAAAACACCATGCCTTCATCGGTCCAACTCGCGTTGACCTCGGGGATTCGGCGCAACGTCGCGGCGGCGGCCTTGATCACGACATCGTTGATCGTCAGGAAATACGAGCCCGGCTGATCGCGCGCCGGCGATTTCGCGTTCAATTTCTCCTGGATCGCGATCATCGCGTCCAGTTCGATGTCCATCGAGACATAGAAATGCGGAATGGACGACTTCGCTTCCGTCAGGCGGCGGGCAATGATCTTTCGAATTGAACTGTGTGGCACCAGCCGGTGCGGCGCGCCGATCGCGGCGGCGGGAGCGGGTGCGCGCGCGGCCGGAGCAGGCGCGGGAACAACCGCGGAGGCGCCTTTCTGGGCTGCCTCGATATCCGCGCGAACGATGCGTCCGTTCGGACCACTGCCGTGCAACGCCGCCAGATCGATGCCCGCCTGCGCCGCCATCCGCCGTGCGAGCGGGGACGCGAACAAGCGGTCGCCATTCGCGGCCGCCAAGGGGACCTCCAAGGGGACCGCCGCCACGGGCGCTGGAACAGGGGGCGCCAAAGCGGCGACCGGGGGGGCACTCGCCGCGGGAGCCGTTTCCCCGGGGGCGACCAGCACCGCGATCGGAGCGTTGACTTTCACGCCCTCGGTGCCATCGGGGACCAGAATGCGGCCAAGGATGCCTTCATCGACCGCCTCTACCTCCATCGTCGCCTTGTCGGTCTCGATCTCGGCGATCAGGTCGCCCGCCTTGATCGCGTCGCCTTCTTTTTTCAGCCAGCGGCCCAGGGTGCCCTCGGTCATGGTGGGGCTGAGGGCGGGCATGAGGATATTGGTGGCCACGATGCGTGCTCCCGCTCAGATCAGTTTCTTCACGGCGTCGACAACCCATTCGGGATGCGGCAGCGCGAGTTTTTCCAGATTCACGGCATAGGGGAGGGGGACATCCGCTCCGTGTATCCGCACCGGCGGCGCGTCCAGCCAATCGAAGGCGTGCTCGATTACCCGCATTGCGACCTCGGCGCCGATGCCGGCAAAGGGCCAGCCTTCCTCGACCGTCACCAGGCGGTTGGTTTTCTTCACGCTGGCGACGACCGTGTCCGTGTCCAACGGCCGCAGCGATCGTAAATTGATCACCTCCGCCTCGATCCCCTGGGCCGCCAGCATTTCCGCCGCTTTCAGCGCCACGCCGACCATGAGGCTGAACGCGACAATGGTGACATGCGTGCCAGAACGCTCGACTTTCGCCTTACCGATCGGCACCGTGAAATCCGGATCCGTCGGGCAATCGAAGGTCTGACCATAAAGGATTTCGTTTTCCAGAAAGATCACCGGATTGGGATCGCGGATCGCTGAGCGCAACAATCCCTTGGCATCGGCCGCGGACCAGGGGGACACGACCTTCAGGCCTGGCACATGGGCGAACCAGCTCGCGTAACATTGCGAGTGCTGCGCGGCGACGCGGGACGCCGCGCCATTTGGGCCTCGGAACACGATCGGGCATCCCATCTGACCACCCGACATGTACAGCGTCTTGGCCGCCGAGTTGATGATCTGGTCCATGGCCTGCATGGAGAAGTTGAACGTCATGAACTCGACAATCGGTTTCAGACCATTCAATGCCGCGCCGACCGCCATGCCGGTGAAACCGTGCTCGGTGATCGGCGTGTCGATGACGCGTTTCGGGCCGAACTCGTCCAGCAATCCCTGGCTGATCTTGTAGGCGCCCTGGTACTGCGCGACTTCCTCGCCAATAAGGAACACGTCTTTATCGGCGCGCATCTCCAAGGCCATTGCGTCCCGCAGCGCGTCACGCACGGTGGTGGGCGCCGTCGGCCCCCAGTCTTTGTCCTCCGCCAACGCCGCCGCCGCCGGAGCAATGGCCTGCGCTGCTGGAACCGGCGCCGAAATAACCGGCGCGGCCAGAATCGGTGCCGCGGCGAAGCTTTCGCCATTCACCGACAGCACCGCGATCGGCGTGTTCACCGGCACGCCTTCGGTGCCCTCGGTGACAAGGATCCGCGCGAGTTTGCCTTGCTCGACCGCCTCGAGCTCCATGGTCGCTTTGTCGGTCTCGATTTCGGCGATCACGTCGCCGGGGCGAACGTCGTCGCCGATATTTTTCAGCCAGCGGGCCAGCTTGCCCTCGGTCATGGTCGGGCTTAGCGCGGGCATCAGGATTTGTGTCGCCATGGCTCAGCCCTCCACCAGCACATTGGTCCAGAGTTCCGCGGGGTCGGGTTCCGGGCTGGCCTGCGCGAAATCGGCGGCGTCCTGAATGATCGCCTTCACCTCGTCGTCGATCGCCTTGAACGCGGCTTCGTCGACCCCGAGTTCTTCCAACTGGTGCCGCGCATGGTCGATGCAGTCGTGCTGGGAGCGCATCAACTGCAACTCCTCCCGCGGGCGGTAGCGGGCCGGATCGGACATCGAGTGGCCGCGGTAACGGTAGGTCTTCGCCTCCAGCAGATAGGGGCCCTTGCCCGCGCGGCAGGCGGCCACCGCCACCTCCGCCGCCGCCTTCACCGCGAGCACGTCCATTCCGTCCACCTGCGCGCTGGCGATGCCCCATGGCGTGCCGTTCTTCGACAGATCGTGCGAGGCTGAGGCCCGTTCGACACTGGTGCCCATGCCGTATTTGTTATTCTCGATGATGAAGACCGTCGGCAGTTTCATCAACGCGGCGAGGTTGAAACTCTCAAAGACCTGGCCCTGGTTCGACGCGCCCTCGCCAAAATAGGTCAGGCAGACCCGGTCGTTACCGCGATACCAGTTGGAAAACGCCAACCCGTTTCCGATGGAAACCTGCGCGCCGACGATGCCGTGACCGCCGAAAAAGTGCCGTTCCTTGCTGAACATGTGCATGGAGCCGCCCTTGCCGCGGGAATATCCCCCCGCGCGGCCGGTCAGCTCCGCCATCACGCCGCGGGCTTCCATGCCACAGGCCAGCATGTGGCCGTGATCGCGATAGGATGTGACGACCTCATCGCCCTCATTGATCGCCATCGTCATGCCGGTGACCACGGCTTCCTGACCGATGTACAAATGGCAGAATCCGCCGATCAGCTGCATGCCATAAAGCTGGCCGGCCTTTTCCTCGAACCGGCGGATCAGCAGCATCGTTCGATAGGCGGCGAGCAACTGCGTCCGGTCGATATCCGGGGGACTCGCCTTGCCGGATGTTTTCCCGCGTTTCCTGGTGTCCGCCGCTTGCGCCATGTTTTTCTGATCCCTGGAAGCGTTTACCCGAACGTCGCCGCGCCATTTAAGGGTCCGGCACCCTGGGCGGCAAGCGTCGAATATGTGAAACCCCAGATGATGCAACGCGGTATCGAAGATTAACCGAAATGTGGTTAATCGCTTGACGCGCCATGATCCAGGCGGGCTGAGGCCTCCTCTCTGTTACGTTCAGTCGCCGATTCAGGTAATATTATTTCGTGTGGTCCCGGGATTTCGCAGTGTCATTACCTCTATCCTGGTCGTCGCGTCGCGGGGAATGACCTCCGCGGGAGGATGTCCCGCATGAGCGCTAACTTAACGGTCCAAAGTGGGAGGGGCCGGCCTTTCAACGTCATCCACGGGCTCGTCCCATGGACCCGCAGCGGCAACATCCCGATGAATAAGTCTCGCGAACTGGGGTTCCGTGCCGCGACCGATCCACGGGACGAGCCCGTGGATGACGTTGAGGGTATGTGCGGTCGGCTTTTTTGCCTTAACTTAGCGCTGATGGGGATGTCCCGTCCCCTCGCGTCCTGGCTCGGCCCCTCCGCCGACGCATCCGGATAAGAGCGGTCCGAAGACAGCTTTCGCGCGATGAACCTCCGTGCGCCCTCCAACGGCCTCCCTGTTCTCCGGTGCGCCCCGAACGGCGCGATCACCTCGTGGGTGCAAGTCCCACCCGGGCAAAGGCTGGCTGGCCCGGTAGCTATCAGGCGGCTCGGATGGGTAACCGTCCGGGTCGAAGCCCTGAGACAAAGGCGGCCTTCTGGGCCGCTGAGCGAATCGGCGGGCCGAACATGTGTGAAGCCTGAGCAGGCCTCGAAAGGGAAGTCATGGACGCCGACCCGGCCAGAGAACGGGGAAGGCAGCGCGGTCTGGGGAAGCAGTCAGCATATGCACCCGGCCGGTCCATCGGGGTAAGGGGCACGGCACGCCGAGACAGGTGGCGCGTAAGCGGGGGAGACCCGCGCGAGACGGGGGTAGCGGCCTCAACGGTGCGAAGTGGCATCGGTCCGCGCGGGAGTCGGACAGGGTCATAGTACCGCTGAAACCGGGTAATGCCGGTGGAGGGAAGGACCCTGACTTCTGGTACGTTCTCGAAGCAAATGAGGTGAGGTGATTGACGATGAGTCTGAAAACACCAGACGCGATCCGGACTTTGCAGAGGAAACTCTATGATAAGGCTAAGACTGAGCCGGACTTCCGGTTCTACATCCTCTATGACAAGGTCTGGCGGGCTGACATCCTGCACCACGCGTATCGCCTGGCCCACGCCAACGACGGCGCGCCAGGTGTGGACGGGACGACGTTCGAACAGATCGAAACGATGGGGTTGGAGAGCTGGTTATCCCGGTTGGGCGAGGAACTACGTACGCAGACGTACCGGTGCCAGCCGGTCCGGCGGGTAATGATCCCAAAGGCTGGCGGCGGCGAGCGGCCTCTCGGTATCCCAACGATCCGGGACCGGGTGGCGCAGACCGCCGCGAAATTGGTGCTGGAGCCAATCTTTGAAGCGGATTTCGATCCGGCCGCGTTCGGCTATCGTCCGAAACGTGAGGCGGGTCAGGCGGTCCAGAAGGTGCTGGTCCTGCTTCGGCAGGGCTACACCGATGTGGTCGATGCCGATCTGAGCAAGTATTTCGATACCATTCCGCACGATGAGCTGATGCGAACAATCGCCCGCCGGATCGTCGATCCCGGCATGCTGGGGTTGATCAGGCAGTGGCTCAAGGCGCCGGTCCAAACGGCGGATGAGAATGGCGGGACGCGGATGACGGGGGGAAAGGCCAGTAGGATGGGCGTGCCGCAAGGCGGCGTCATCAGTCCGCTGGTGGCGAACCTCTACATGAACCGCTTCCTGAAATACTGGCGCCAGACTGGCAAGGGGCAGGTCTGGGACGCACATATCATCAACTATGCCGACGACTTCGTCATTCTCAGCCGGGGCTATGCGGCCGAGGCTCTGGCGTGGACGGACGGTGTGATGACGCGTCTCGGGCTGACCCTGAACCGGACGAAAACCCGGCTGTGCGACGCACGGTCGGACCGGTTCGACTTCCTGGGCTACAGCTTCGGTCCGCATGTCTTCCGGCAAACCGGCCGGAGGTTCATCGGGGCGAGCCCGTCGGATAAGAGCGTGCAACGTCTGAAGGACAAACTGGGTGCGATCCTGGTTCCCGGCAACAAAGGCCCATGGCCCGAGGTAAAAGGTGGCCTGAACCGCTTGTTGCGGGGATGGTGCGGCTACTTCAGTCCCGGAACCCACTATGTCACGGATCGCGCGATCGAGGCCCATTTGTATGACCGTGTACGAAACTTCCTGGTCCTGCGCGCCAAGATGCCCTCGCGAAGCATCGGGCCGTTCACGATGGAAGCGGTCTTCGGCGATCTTGGTGTGCCGAGGCTGCGAAATCTACGACGGAAAGGCGCATTGTCGTCGTGAGCTTGTCGTGAAGCCAGTCGGAAAGCCGGATGCGGGAAATCCGCACGTCCGGTTTGATGAGCGGGGAGGGGAAACGGGCTGCCCCGGCGATACCGCGCCTCTCCTCGACTCTACTGCGAGACCCTTCTTCGCGACTTAACCAGCGGCATCGGGCCAAGCAAGAATCTCGCACGGAGATCACGGAGGACGATGGAGGGCGCACGGAGCTTTTTATTAATTGCAAGATGAAACGTTGGCGGCCGTTTTTCGGGTCGAAGGGGATCCCGGCTACGTCCAGGATGGGCCGCGTTTGCGGAAACGAGCCCAGGCGGAGGCGATTTTTGGGCGGATTTTGGCGCCTCGGGCGGCGGTGAAGCCAAGCACAAGGCCCGCCGCGTGAGTAGGCGCGCGGCTCAGATCGTTCAGCAACGCCTCCGCGACGGTGCTGTCGTTGAATATCCCCAAACGCTCCTGCAGGACGGCCAGGCGGCGGATGAAGCGCGCGGCGGGTTTTTCCGGGAACAACGGGGCGAAGAACTCGGCGGCGTAGCGCAATCGTTTGGCCTTCAGCCGCAGACGGTGCAGGTCCGGATCGTCCAGTTTTCCCAGTGAACGGCCGGAATTTCTCACCTTTTTCCAGAGGGTCTGAAGCGTACTTGCGGCAAACGCGCGCAATGGGACGGGATTGGCCTCGTCCGGCGCGGCCGCCGTGAGGCAGGCCAGGTCCAGGACCAACAGCCGGAACGCCGGTCCGGCGAGCCAGACGCTCAGCGCCGCGTTGACGCCGTGGCGGTGGCGCGTGCCAGCGCGGACCAATGTTTGCAGCCGGGTCTGGACGGGAAGAGCGGCCATGACCGGTGGAACGGTTTCCGTCATGAACACGTCCCAGTCCCGGGCCGGTCCAAGCATCTGTCCGAGCGTCCGTAACCCCTCGGACACGCCCGCCAGAGACGGTTCCGAAAGGATCGGGGCGAACAGGGACAACGCGGAGCGGGCGCGACGGACGGCCACGCGCATCTGGTGCACCGGCTCGGGATCCGATGGCCGGCCGGCGATGACGGACCCCAGATGCAGTATGATATCTGTCCACTACTGTCCGGAGTTTTCCGAACGAACCGTTCCGAAGTGTCTGACCTATAACGGTTTTTCGACGATTTTGGGTGGTGTCGGTTTGAAGTTGGTGGCGGTTTGCCCGACCCTTGTCCGGGGAGGGCTCACTCATGAACGCCGGAAA
>SHWL01000106.1 GCA_009693865.1 Acetobacteraceae bacterium
AAGCGCCTCTACCGGGCAACTCTGCGGCGGCAGCAGTCGCGCCACCGCGTTGTCCTTAAACGTCTGTCCATACCGAGCCATGTTCGTCTTCCAGCGCCCCCTGAGGTCTTGATCCTATCCGGGCGGCAACTTCTCTGACACAGGGGGTTGGGTTCTGAACTTCGATCAGGTTCAATTTCCACTGTCGCGGCGAATGTTTGAACCTCGTTTCGCGATGGAACGCGGCCAGGATTTCTTCGTGCCGTTCCATGTAGACAAGGCGAGTGAGGTGGTATCGAGACGTGAACGCCGATCCCATGCCGTGCCGGTGGTCCCATGTTCGACGGACGATGTCGCTTGTGACACCAACATAGAGCGTGCCGAAGGGCCTGTTCGTCATGATGTAGACCCATCCACCGATCATCACGCGATGATCGCTGTGCGGTGGTTAAGAAAGTGCGAACGAAAGAATGTTTTCACTCGGAGTGAGAGGACCGGTGATCGATCGGTCCGCCTGCGTCGTTATGGCCGGAGGTGTCCGCATACAGATTGGGATAAGGATAAGATTTCGGGGCATTGTACCAAATCGTCATGGCCCGGCGCGTCCGGGCCAACCATACCAGCACCGTGCCGCGACAGGTGGCCCGGACGCGCCGGGCCATGACGATGAAAAGAGAATATCTGTCTCCGTCCAGCCCTTATCCTGAGGCCCATGCGGCACTCTTTAAAGGTTATGGCGTGACATCGCGCCTGATCCCCGTGTTCTGCCTCGCGGGGCTGCTGTGGCCGGCGATCTGGAACGGCTATCCGATCGTGTTCGCCGATACCGGAACATATCTTTCTCAGGCGATGCATCGGTATCTCGGGTGGGATCGGCCGGCCTTTTACAGTCTGTTCATCTTTCCGCTGCATCTTCGGCTGACAACATGGCCGGTGATCCTGGTGCAATCCTGTCTGACAGTGCTGGTGCTGGACCTGACACGGCGCGCTTTCGGCGTTTCGCGGTGGTGGTTGCTCGCGGTGGCGGTGTTTCTGGCGGGGGCGACGTGGCTGCCCTGGATGGTGTCGGAGCTGATGCCAGACGTGTTCACGCCGTTGCTGGTGCTGCTTCTGGGCTGCCTGGTCTTCGCTCCGGCGGCGTTCCGCATGTGGGAGCGGGTGGGAATGACCGCTCTGGCGGCGTTCATGATCTCCGCGCAACAATCCAGCGTGCCGTTGTCGCTGGCGTTATTGGGCGTGTTCATCCCGTTGCGGTGGTTTTCGGCAAGGCATCGGCGGCCGATGTTCGCGCCAGTGCTGGCCCCGGCATTCGCGATCGCCGCGCTGCTGGCGATGAACGCGGTTGGACACGGACGCCTCGCGATCTCGCCCTATGGCAATGTGTTTCTGCTGGCCCGGGTGATCTACGACGGTCCCGGCATGGCCGTGCTGCGCCGCGATTGCCCGGCAAGCGGGTGGCGTTTGTGTGCGTGGCTCGACCGCTTCCCGCCCACGTCGGACGAGTTCCTGTGGGACAGCACGAGCCCGATCCTGTTGGCGGGTGGGCACAAGGCGGTCTCCGCCGACGCGGACGCCATCATCCATGCCGCGGCGCGAACGGATCCGGTGGGCCTGCTGCGCGCGATCTGGGTCAACGCCGCGGAACAACTGTCGCGTTTCGAAAGCGGCGACGGGCTGGAGGCCTGGGACAAGCAGGTGGGATCGCTGATCGATGCCGAGTTCCCTCTCCGCGAAAGCGCCGCGTACCGCCAGGCCCGGCAACAGCATGGCGTGCTGTCGGTTCCGGCGCCGCTTGTCACCGCGCATGGCGCCGCCGCCGTGGCGGGGATCGTCCTCGCCATCGTGCTGCTGCCGCTGGCCCGGCGGCGCCAGCCGGTCGTGGCGGGGTTCCTTGCGATAGCGTTGCTGACGCTACCGGTCAGCGCCGCCATCACCGGCGGGCTGTCCACGCCGCACGACCGGTATCAGAGCCGGATCGTCTGGCTGCCCGCCTGTGTCGCGCTGCTGAGCCTGCCCGCGCTTCTGGGCCGGCGGCGCCATCCGGTCCATGCGCCTCCGGGGCAGACCTTCCACGCGGCCGCTCATGCGACGTGACGCCGTGTGGTCAGCGGTGGAGGCACTCGGATCCGGCCTTTGCTCGGTCGCCGCCGCGTTCGTCATCGCCCGGTTGATCGGCCCCTCCGAGTTGGGGATCGGTGCGGCGGCGGTCGCGGTGCATGTATTGCTGTGGGTCGCGGTCAACGCGCTGTTCGCGGATGCGATCGTGCAACGCGCCACTCTGGACGACGCCACGCTGTCCAGCGCCGTCTGGGCTTCGACGCTAGTGGGCTTCTGGGCCGCGGCCGCGCAGGCGGGATCGGGGGGATTGCTGGCCTGGATGCTGGACGACGCTCGGATGGGCGCCATGGCGTTGCTGTTGGCGGTGCCGCTGCCTTTCGTGGGCATGGGCGGCGCGTTGCAAGGCCTGCTCACGCGGGGGCGCCGGTACCGGGCGCTGGCGGCGCGAACGCTGATCGGTCAAAGCGCGGGCATGGTTCTGGGGATCGTCCTCGCGGTCCGGGGCATGGGGGCATGGGCGCCGGTGGCGCAGCAGGCGGCGGCGTCCCTGATTTCCGCGCTGGTATTGATCGGGGTCGCCGGGTGGCGGCCGAGGATGGTCTGCCGGTGGCCCGCTGTGCGGGACCTGTTGCGCATCGGACTGCCGCTGACCGCCAGCACATTGGTCCAGATCGGCCGCTACCGGCTGTTCGCGTTGTTGATCGGAGGGACCGCCGGGGCGACCGCTTTGGGTCAGATCCATGTGGCGTTCCGCCTCGTCGAAACCTGCCGCGACATCGCCTTTACCGCGTTGTGGCGTCTGTTCCTGCCGATCCTGTCGGCGCATCAGCATGATCGCGCGGTGTTACTCGCACAGGTGGACCGGTTGCTGCGGCTGTCGAGCGTGGTGATGCTGCCGGCGTGCGGGATGCTGGCCGTGGTGCTGGTGCCGCTGACCGAACTTGTGCTCGGACCGGGATGGCGAGAGGCCGGCGTGGCGGCGCTGCCGTTGGTGGCGGTGATGGCGCTGCTGGTGTTGATGTTTCCCTCGGGCGCGGCGTTGATCGCGACGGGTCAGGCCAGGTTCACGCTGTATGCGAATGTCGCGGGGCTGATCGCGACAGCGGGGCTGGTGCTCGCGGCGCGGCCCGCGACCCCGTGGGAGGCGGTGTTGGTCTGGTGTGCCGCGCAAGTGTTTGTCAGCCCGTACAGCCTGTGGGTGAACGGGCTGGCGCTTGGGGTGGGGCCGTTCCGGGCATTGCGCGCGGGGATGCCGATGCTGTTGGCAACCGGTGTTGGGATCGGAATGGCGCTGTTGCCCGAGGGCGGCGAACCGCTGGAGGCGCTGGTCTGGCGAACAGGCGCATTTATCCTTGGGCTGGCCGCGGGGGCTGTGCCATCGATGTGGTCGTGGGGCATGCGCCGGCTGGGGTGGTGGCACGCTTCCGCCCCGGCATCGGCGGCCGGTAAGCGTGGCGCGATACCGGACGGCGGCAAGCGCCCGATTTAGAGCAATTTTCGATCTGGTTGCATCGGGACAACGCCCTCCCTCGTCATGGCCCGGATTGTCCGGGCCACCTGTTCCAGCACAGTTCCGCGACCGGTGGCCCGGACAAAGCCTGCCCCTGCGAAGGCGGGGGCCGGGCCATGACGATTTGGAGAATACCCGCCCGACGCAACCAGATCGGAAACCGGTCCAAGACGTCCTCGGATCGAGGGCACCGCGGCCGCGGTTGCGGTTTCCGTCTGCCATGCCATGCCGGGACGCCAGGTTCGTTGCCTGGCGATCCGCGCGGCGCACCCGCCTCTGTTCAATTGTTTGACATTATGCCGATCGACCGATATCGTTTTTGTGTTTGGCGATTTCACCCGGACCACTCCGGGTGAAAACGATGTGGCTGTATGTTCGATCGCATGATTCACGCGCTGCCGGTGTTCCGCCCAGCGCGATCGTGCCCTCAGTCGCGATAAAAACGGGGACCGCCGGAAATGCTCGTGACCGAAATAAGGGATCAGGGTCTGGACGCCGCCGGCGGGAAAATCATCGGCGTCTATGCCAAACAGCCACCTCATTTTGCCATCTATCGCACCAATGAACGCGTGATGGTGCATTTCGCCGATGCCGATGACGAGGCAAAGCATCAAGGCGCCATCCTCGCGCCACTCAACCCGATGCGGGGGGCCATCAACGGACTGATCGACGCATGGCGCTTCAGTCGTAGACAACGGCTTCAGGCCAGGGCCAGCCGTTATGACCGCCGTATCGCGGATGCGCTTGGGATTGCTTTGCAGGACGACGCCGCGGGTGCTCTCACGGTGCTCACCGGCATTAAGGGAGACATTCTCGACGACCGAACCTCATGGGCACGCTTTCAGTATCTTATCGCGGCGTCGATCGTTTCGGCCGGGGTCATTCTTCTGGTGTGGGCCGTCACCTGCCCGTGGTTGGCACCCGCGGGAGGTTTGTCGAAGCTGGTCGGGGTCCTATGGCTCTCGCTCGCCGGGGGCACGATCGGCGCGTTCTTTTCCATCGCGATCGCGATCCGGAAACGTACCGTGCTCACGGACCTGCATTGGGTGGACAATGCGGCCGACGCGGTGTTGCGGGTCGTCATCGGCGCCATCGCGGCCGGCGTGCTGATAAGCCTCGTGCAACTGAATGCCATAAACATCACGATCGGCGGCCTGAAATCGCCCGTGGACCTCGCGGAAAACTGGCTCTACGCCCTCGTCCTCGCGGTCGTCGCGGGCTTCTCGGAGCGGCTGATCCCGGATCTCCTGGAAAAATCGGCGGCGGCCGTCGGGCCCGCTCCGCGGCAAGCCCCCGCCGCTGGTCCAAAGCCGCCCTTGAACGGTGGCACGCGGGTGGGCGCTCCTCCGGCGCCCGACGTCATGCACGACCATAGAGCCGCCGAGGATCTTTACCGGTTGGAGGATTGCCTGTGCGACAAGGCCGTTCAGCCGCATGAGGTGACGTCGGACGCTGACCTGCCCGCGGCGTCCGGCGGGGTCGCGGCGCCCAGGGTACCGGCGGTGACGGGAGCCTGACGCGCGGCGACGATCAGATCGGGGATGGCTTCAAATGGCGTACACTCTCACATGGCTGGCTGAAGTGCTGGAAGATGCCGGACTTAAGGTCGCCGAGGTTGCCGGGTGGCGTGTCAGGGGCCGAGGTGACGTCGGTTCGATCAAGGGCGTCATTTGTCATCACACCGCCGGTCCGGCGGCGGGCAACATGCCCAGTCTCGGCATCGTCACGAATGGCCGGCCGGATCTCAACGGCCCTCTGGCTCAGTTGGGACTGGGCCGTGACGGCACGTTCTATGTGGTCGCCGCCGGCCGCGCCAATCATGCCGGAGCGGGCGACTGGCAGGGTTTCACGGCGGGAAACTCCAACTTCATCGGTATAGAGGCGGAAAATACCGGCTTGCCCGGCGATGTCTGGCCAGCCGTGCAGATGGATGCCTACGCGAGAGGGGTCGCCGCGATCCTGACCAAAATCGGCGCCAGCCCGTCGATGTGCTGCGGCCACAAGGAGTACGCCCTGCCGAAGGGGCGCAAGCCCGATCCATCGTTCGATATGCATGCCTTCCGGACCCGGATCGAGGCGTTCATGTCGGGGGCGGCCAAACCCCTGTTGATCCCCGCCGAAGACGACAAAGACCGCCCGACCTTGCGGCGCGGCGCGCGTGATCCATTGGTCGCCACGATCCAGCAAAAACTTGGAATCGCGCCGGACGACGGGATATTCGGCTCGGCGACCGAAGCGAAAATTCGAGAATTCCAATTGTCGCGGCACGCGGTGCCGGATGGCATCGTTGGACCGAAAACCTGGGCGGCGCTCGATACGCTGCCGTAGCGGCGCGGCGGGACGTTCGCGAAGTCCCCGTGCCGGGGTGATGCCATGCATGGCCCATAAAGCGCCGGGATCACGCATGGCCGGTCTGCGCCCGCGCCCCTTGCGTCCCCGGCAGCCTCCCGGCACGTCTTTCCCCAGAACGTTCGGGATACGATGATGTCTTCCTCCATTCCGTCATTTTCAAAGCGGAATCTCCTCCTGCTGGCCTCTTGCCAGGCCATCGGCCAGGCGGCGAACACCATGATGTTTCTCGCGACGGCGTTGTCTGTCGTGACCTTCATGAGCCACCGCGACCTCGCGACCTTGCCGACGACGTTGCAGCATTTGGGCGTCATGCTGTTCGTGTTCCCCGCCGCCGCGCTGATGCAACGGCGCGGGCGGAAGTTCGGCTTCCGGGCCGGGTCCGTGGTGGGCATGCTCGGCGCCGCGACCACCGGCCTCGGGTTGAACTTTGGCAATTTCCCGCTGATGTGTCTGGGCGGGCTGATCCTCGGGTTCGCGGTCGCCAACATGCAGATGTACCGGTTCGCGGCGGTCGAACTGGTGCCGCCGGAGATGCGCGCCAAGGCGATTTCCTGGGTGACGGCGGGCGGCGTGGCGTCGGCGGTGCTTGGCCCGAGCCTCGTGCGCCTGACCCACGACCAAATGGTGCCGCTGTATCTGGCGACCTACGTGGCGATGGTGGGGATCCATATCGTCGTTTTCACGGTCATGTCCTTCATCGAGTTCCCGCCACCGGTCGCTACGTCCACACAGGCAGGCGCGGCGGCGGATCTGCCTGCCCGTCCGTTGTGGGTAATCGCGGCGCAACCGCGGTTTTTCGTGCCGGTGATCGCGTCGATGGTCGCCTACGGAACGATGTCGTTCCTCATGAGCGCCTCGCCGCTGGCCATCGTCGCCTGCGGCCTGGCGCACTCCGAGGCCCATTGGGTCATGGTCCTTCATGTCCTCGGCATGTTCGTGCCGTCGTTCTTCACCGGCAATCTGATCCAGCGCTTTGGCGTCACGAATATCATGCTTTGGGGCGCGGCCGGGTTGCTCGCGGGGATCGCCATCGGATTGATGGGGGTGGGCGAGTGGAATTTCCGGATTGCGCTGATGCTCAATGGCGCGGGCTGGAATTTCCTGTTCATCGGCGCGACGACCATGGTGACGACGACCTACCGGCCCTCCGAGCGCGGCAAAACCCAGGCGCTGAACGATTTTCTGACCTTCGGGACCACGGCGATCGCGAGCTTCCTCGCGGGGTTCCTGCAGGAGCATCTGGGATGGTTCCCGTTGAACTGGTTCTCGCTGATTCTGGTCTCGGTGGCGGTCGTGGCGGTGACGTGGTTGCGCGTGCGGCGGCCTCAACTCGCGGCGGCGTGAGAGAACATCGCGCGGCTGGCGGCGGACAGTTTTCCGCGCGCTGGCGGCGCGTTCACGGCGTTTTGTGCGATGCTCAACAGCGAGCGAGCCGGCCGGCCTCCCGCGTCGTCGCCACGGCGTGTGCGACTGGTTGTGAGGACTGGGGGGCCCATGACGGTGAGGGGCCGTGGTGCCGGAACATGGCAAGTCAGTAAGATTTTAACACGAAGCAGAAGGGAGAACCACGAAGAATCACGAAGAAGGGTAAGCGGCGCTTCGCGCGGCGTTTGATCGAACATCCGCGCGAAGCGCCAGAAATTCTTGCTGCTTCGTGGTCCTTCGTGATCCTCCCTTCTGCTTCGTGATAAAATCTTGCTTTCTTCTTTGCGGACGCATGACACGGCGAATGATTGCCGCATCGGCACTAAACAGGCGACACAAGTAATACCAGCGCGCTTAAAGATTGACTCTCGGCTCGTCCCCCATCGTCATGGCCCGGCTTGTCCGGGCCACCGGCCGTGGCACTGTGCTCGAACGGGTGGCCCGGACAAGCCGGGCCATGACGGGAGAGTGGGCGGTACGTCAATCTTTAAGCGCGCTGGTATAATACCAGCAGCCCGGAAGATCGACCGCTCGCGCCACCCCTACTACGTCATCCACGGACTTGTTCCACGGCTGTCCGGTTTAATTCTGCCATACCTGGCATAGGAATCTCTGACTCTGCCCGCTGCGTTCATGCCACACACCAGTCTGAGTTTGGCTGCCTTTTTTGCGATGGCGGCGGGCGCTCGTCAGGGTTTTCAAGGGCCCGCACATCGCGCCAGCTCATCAAATGCGTCCGGACCAGGCGGACGAACTCCAGCAAAACCGGCACCGACGTCTGCGCGCAATGCGCCAGGCGCAGCAGCAGAAACACGATCAACGCGATATACACCTGCGTTCGGACGGCATTTTCCGAAACGCCAAAGAACTTCTTGATCTTCAGTTCCTGCTTGATCCAGCGGAAGTGAAGCTCAATCGCCCAGCGGCGCTTGTAGAGATCGGCGATCGTCTGCGCGGACGATGTCAGATCGTTGGTAAGAATGCGCAGAACCTTCCCGGTCTCGATCCGGACCTGGACCTCCCGCATCTCGACCTGCATTGGATTGTGCCGGTTGCGCGCCTGCCGGGCCGGCAGCGTGCCGATTTGGTCAGAGAGGATCGGTCCACCAGGCCATACGAACCGATCACGGCTGACCGTCAGGTGGGTATTGCTTTTCAAGCGGGTCACGATCCGGCAGCCGGCGTCGTCCATCGTCTTCCACCAGCCGTAATCATGGTAGCCGAGATCGAAGACATATGTCGCGCCGGGCTCGATCGGCATTTGCTGTGCCACGGTGATGTCGTTGACGTTGGCCGTGGTGAACGCCGCGTAAATCGGTTGATCGGCGTCCGGATCGTAGACCACATGGACTTTGGCGCCGCAGACGCCGGCTGAGTATCGAGCCCATTTGGCGCTGTGCTCGTTCAGATGCAGATGGGTCGAGTCAATTAAATAGGTGGCTCCGCCGAGAGCCTGCCGCACGCGACGGTGGGAGGCGGCCATCAGATCTTTGAAGAGATCCTCGAATACGCCACTGGAGCGTTTGGCGTTGGCGTCCCCCAGAGTGGAGAGAGCTACCGGTTTCGCGCCCAGTTGATCGAGCTTCGGCCCATGGCTGCGGAACTGAGAGACGGTCTCTCGTAGGCCCTTGGCGCCAGAAAGTTGTCCGTAGGCCATGGCGATGAACTGGGTCTTCGTCGTGAGCGAGCGCACATGCTTATCGGTGCCGTGGCGGGCGACCTTCTCCTTGAACCTGGGCCAGGAAACCTGGTTGAGGACGTTGTGAAGGACGATGTTCCGGTGCCGCATGAGTGACTCTCCCCGGTCCGGCCAAAGGCCGATTCCCTGGGATCGAGTAGAGTCCATGCGTGAATCCATGTACACTGAAATTAAACCGGACAGCCGTGGACTTGTTCCGGGGATCGGAACCGGCACAGTACCGCGGCCGGTCCACGGAACAAGTCCGTGGATGACGTTGAGAGGTAAGAGTCGAACCGTGGGGCCGTTGGTATTAGGGCGATCCGGTCCTGTCAAAACGGATCCGTTTGGCTCGCCTCACCCTCCGAAAAACCTGATGAAACGATCGTACACGGCGTCCGGTATTTCCTCCTGCATGTAATGGCCGCATTGCATGGGCTCACTGTTCTCGATCGTCGTCGCATAGCTGTTCCAAACGTTCAGGAACGCCGCCGATCGCGCGGTGGGAATGCCACGGGCACCCCAAACGATCAAAGCGGGCTGCTCGATCTTGCGGTCCTTATCCGCGGTATCCATCTCAAAATCGCAGGTCGCGGTCGCGCGATAATCGCGGCACGACCCGGTGATGGTTTTCAAGGTGTAACAACGGACGTATTCCTCGAACGCGGTGCCGGTCAGAAATCCCAACCCGGTACCGCCACGGATGATCATCCGGTTTTTCAGGAAGAATTCCGCCCCGCCGGCCGAGATCATCCGCTCGGGAAATAGTTCCGGTTGCGCCATGAAACCCCAGTGCCAGGTGCCGATAGTCCAGTCTTTGGTGGTGTTGGTCCAGACGTGGTGATTGGGGAGGATGTCCATCAGCGCGACTTTTATCACCCGTTCCGGATGGTCCAGGCACAACCGGTGCGCGGTGCGCGCGCCACGGTCGTGACCGGCGAGAAAAAATCGCTCATGCCCCAACTGGCGCATCACCTCAACCGCGTCCAACGCCATGGCCCGGAACGAATAGTTGATGTGGTTCGGGCCTGGCTCGGGCAGGGAGCTGTCGCCGTAACCGCGCAGATCGGGCAGCACCACATGGAACCGTTGCGCGAGGCGGGCGGCGATCTTGTACCAGCTTGTGTGATTCTCCGGATTTCCGTGCAACAACAGCAATGGCGGTCCGGACCCGCCATGACGCAGGCGGATGACGGCTCCGCTGGTTTTCAGGTCGAGATGCTGGAAGCCCGGGAAATGCGCGGCCATCGCCGCCGAGCCCCAGCGGCTTGGGTCGCGGACGTAATCGGGCCCCGCAATGGCGGTCGATGCCGCGCCAGCTCCACTCTCCGGTTCCGTTGCCATGACGATCCCCATGTGCGGCCAGCGGCATCGTAACGGCAGAACGATCAGCCCTTCGCCCGCCCGCCCAGGAACGCGCCCGCGCCCGCGCCAATCAGCCGCGGTAAATGCGTGTAGACATACCGGCAACCACCCGCGAGCACCTCGGCCAGCGTCTCCGCGGTCGCGGGCATGCCGGGCGCCTGGCCGGCCTCCCTGATCACGGCGAGCGTTTGCTCGATTGCCGCGGCGACCGGAGGCGCTTTCGGGTTGCCCGGATAGCCCATCGACTGCGACAGGTCCGAGGGCCCGATGAAGAACACATCGATCCCCGGCACCGCGACGATCGCGCGCGCATTGCGAATCGCGGTTTCCGATTCCAGCTGCACGCAGATCAGCGAGCGCGCGTTCGCCTGGTCCACGAAATCGGGCATTTTCGCGCCCAGTCCCCAACGGTCCGGGCGAGTTCCCGCCGCGAGGCCGCGTCCCGCGCCAGGCCCGAACTTCACCGCCGCGACAGCGCGGACGGCATCCTCGGCGGTGTCGATATGGGGAATTTGCACACCCGCGACACCTCGATCCAGCACGGACTGGATGTCGGCGGCGCTGTTGCTCCGGGGACGGGCGATCGCGGTGATCCCGACCGCGTCGGCGGCCATCGCCATCACCTCGACATCCGCGGACGACAGCGAGCCGTGCTCGCAATCCAGCAGCACCCAGTCGAACCCGGCATGGCCCAGCATTTCCACCAGTTGCGGCGAGGGAAACATCAGCGAGCAGCCAAGCGCGGGCCGGCCGCTTTGGATCAACGCCTTCATGCGGTTCTCACGCACGGCTCAGGTCACCGCACCCAGCGCCAGCGCCCCCGCCCAACGTTCAAACCCGCTCGCCCTCGCCTGGGTTGCCGCGCGGTCCCAGTCGTACTCCAGCGCGAACATCTCCGCGCCCCACCGCCCGGACCGGCGGGTCAGGACGGCATAGCGGGCGTGCGGCGAGCGGAACTCCACGCCCGCCGCGTTGGGCGCATCGGCGAAGATCGGGCATCCGACGGTGCCAGGATTGAGGATCAGCGGTCCGCCAGGAACCTGGGTGAGGCTCTGCCGGTGGCTATGGCCGCACAGGACCACCGACCGCCCGAACGCGGCGCCCAGCCGTCCGGTCAGCAGCGCGCGGGGGGCGGGGACCATGCGGCCCCCGAGGATTTCCTCGGTCAGATAGGTGCTGTCGTCGGTGGGCGTGCCGTGGACCGCCAGCACGTCGCCGTCGAGGTCGATGGTGACGGGCAGGTCGAACAGGGCCTGACGCTGCGCTTCGGTCAGCGCGGCATGGGCGAAGCGGTCCACCACGGGCTGCTGTTCCAGTGGCTGGCCAAGCAGATACCGGTCGTGATTGCCGCGCACCGTGGGCAGCGCGAGGGACGTCAACAGGTCCCATGTCTCACGCGGCCAGAGCGGGCCGCCCACGCAGTCGCCCAGGTTGACGGTGGCGTCGACGGAGCGGCCGCGGATGTCGGCGAGGACGGCTTCGAGTGCGGCGAGGTTGGCGTGGATGTCGGAGATGACGGCGAGGCGCATGATGGGGCTCTCATCCTGTCGTGGGGGGCAGGCGAACGATCCGGTCTCTTTACCGGAGGCACACCGTGGGCGGCAATCTGTGCACCGATGTCTCGGGCAAATCGAGACGCGCCCTGACTTTCTCGTCATGGCACGGCTTGACCGGGCCATCCGGAGCGGTAAATCGCTGAGACCCAGGGCACAAATCCGCGCCGGCAGCTTGTTCTTCGTATCATGGACCGGTTGTGCCGCGACGGGTGGCCCGGTCAAGCCGGGCCATGACGAGGGGGTGGGGCGACGCCTCCGTCAAGCCGGGCCATGACGGGGGGAGCGACGCCTCCGTCAAGCCGGGCCATGACGAGGGGGTGTGACGCCTCCGTCAAGCCGGGCCATGACGAGGGGGTGTGAGGCCTCCGTCAAGCCGGGCCATGACGCGGGGGTGTGAGGCCTCCGGCGGCCCCCCGCCCTCAGACCTTCTCCACCTGGCTGTATTCCAGCTCGACCGGCGTGGAGCGGCCGAAGATCGAGACGCTGACCTTGAGGCGGCCTTTGTCTTCGTCCACTTCCTCGACCGTGCCGTTGAAGCTGGTGAAGGGTCCGTCGGCGACGCGCACCTGTTCGCCGATTTCGAACAGCACCGCGGGACGGGCGCGTTCCACGCCTTCCTGGCTCTGTTTCAGAATCCTCTGGGCTTCGGCCTCGCTGATCGGGCTCGGCTTCATTTTGGAGCCCAGAAAACCGGTGACTTTTGGAGTGTTCTTGACCAGATGCCAGGCGTCGTCGGTCAGGTCCATCTTCACCAGCACGTAGCCGGGGAAGAATTTATGCTCGGTGTTGATCTTCTGGCCGCGGCGCATTTCCATGACCTGTTCGGTCGGGACCAGCACTTCCTCGAACTGCTCCCCCAGGCCGCTTTGCGCCGCCTGCTCCTTGATCTGCTGAGCGATCTTTTTCTCAAAGCCCGAGTAAACGTGAACGACGTACCAGCGTTTGGCCATGACCTGTAATCCTTATCAGAGATGCACGCCGAAGATGGCGCGCACGCTCAGGCCAATCGCCTGATCGACGACGAAGAAAAATATCGACGTCAGCGCCGCCATCGCGAACACCAGCGCCGTGGTGACCATCGTCTCCTTACGGGACGGCCAGGTCACCTTGGTCACCTCGGCCCGCACTTCCCGCGCGAACTTCCCCGGTTCAAACGCCACGCTCAGAGCACTCCCATTCGCGGAAAACACGCCACGCCGTCAAACTCCGTTACGTCCTGGCATCGGGACCAATCCCGGCGGTCCTGGCAGGGGTGGAGGGTCTCGAACCCCCAACCTCCGGTTTTGGAGACCGGCGCTCTAGCCAATTGAGCTACACCCCTTTTTCAAGGAATTCAATATCTTACGCTTTCCAAGGCCGCCCCTTGGTCTCTTTTTAGTCTCAGGACAAAAAGATAGAGCCGCCCCGTGAGGCGGCTCTGTAACCCGGAAGGTGGTGGAAGTCTAGGCAGCCGGCCAGAGCTCGATGACCGCCGCCTGGGCTGCCACGGCGACACCCAGCATGGCCCCAAGGCGCACGGTGAGTTGCAGCGCCATGATGTCGAGTGCCGCGCGGAAGTCCCGCCGAACGCCGGCCATCTCCTCCCGGAACGAGGCAACGGCGGTGGCAAGGTCGCTTTTGGTCACAACCTCGATCATCGCGAACTCCCTCACCGCCTCGGCGTGGGCCTCGGCCTGCCCGGTGGGTATACCAGCATGTCGGAGACGCTTGGCATAGCCCAAGGTGTCCATCGCGAACGCCATCGGTGGCTCCCTTTGAGCGCCGCAAAGCGGTCGGCCTGTTGCCAGGCCATGCGGATTGTCACCGTAGCCCGATTTGAGAACCCTGACACCTCCCGGCCTCCGCGAAAAGAACTCACAGGTGCAATGGCGGTCTCGATATCTTCGTTGGGGTGCGTGGGATCGCACCCGCGTCGATGTCTCCGGCGATCTGTCCGCGTCGGTAGTTGAGGTATTTCAGGGCTTCTCTCGTGTAGAAGAAGAACGCCGCCCGGAGGTTGAGCAACGGAACATCGACGTAGCTGAGAGTGAGATTGATCGGGCCCGCACCGGCGCACGGAGGGCGGTGTTCGCCGATACTTTCGGTACGGTATGAAAATGAGGGGAGTCTTAAGATTACAACCAGCCAGGCTTTCGCACACTGACTTAACAGTGATCGAAGCAGACGTGGCGAGTTCATTCCCGATCGACAGCACGGCTCCGCGCGACGCGTGGCACGCGTATGTTCACTCACCCTCGAATCTTCCGGCACCCTCGAATCTTCTGGGCAACTGTTCGTGGTGTGGCAATCACCACAATGCGGCCGGCCGTCATCAATTAAGGTCGGTTTCGCTGCAAAAGAATACGACAGACCAAGATCAGAAATGATCGGCGGACACATCGGCATGAGTGCCGAACCCCGATCAGTTCAATTCGGGCCGGGAGCTGAAGAATGTGCGATAATTGTGAAATGCACAAGTACGTCCGCGATACGAATGCGTGGGATGAGTCGGCTCCGGACAGTTAAACAACTAACCGTCGGCGTGATCACCAAGAAGTGAATATGGGACCGCGCGTCCTTCGACGATCTGGGAGGGTGCCCCTGTGATAACATATTACATAAGAAAACTGTGCAGGTGGGTGAAGGTCACGACGGATATCGCGACATATCGGAGCATACCGCGTGCCGTGATCACGGGTGCCTGCAAGACGCCGCTTTTTGTTGGTGTCCTGGTGGGTGGCGTAACCGTCCCGCCATTCCTGAATGAGCCGCGACTCGCACCGCCACCCCGCACCATCGAAAACATTCCACGTGTCCCCATTGCCCTGTATCCATGTGACCCGACCTCGGCATTGGTAACCGCGCCATTGGTAACCGCGGAATCCGAAGCACGTCCCGGCACGGCGTACCTGTATTTGCCGTCATGCGGTGTGCTCGCCATGCCGCTCCCACCGCCACCCGAACCTGGACGGGACATACACGTTACGCCTGCTCATGAGGGCGTTCCGGAACCGGCCTCTTTGGCATTGCTTATCCCCGGTATTCTTATGCTGGTCCTGCTGGGAAGACGAAGAATGTTCCGGGCACCAACCAGTTCCGCGCAGCGAGGAGGCCGCGGGGATATCGCGCTGCTGAATCCGGTGTTGGCGCGGCGCACAACGGCGATGCCGCTTGCTTCCGCCCGCTCGCTGGCCGCCTCGGTGGCACGGCCGGCGGGGATCGGTGTCAGCGCTCACCAGCCTCCGCCACCATCTTGCGCAGACGTCCGGCGTCCAGCAATTCGATGGCTCCACGGCGGCGCGCGATCAACCCGGAGCGTTCCAGAGCATTCAGTTCTCTGGTCACCGCTTCACGATGACTGGCCACCCGGGCCGCGAGTTCGGCATGCGTGGGTGGCGGCGAGACGACCAGGTTTCCCGGCGCGGCGAGGGCAGGGGAGCCCAACCGCAATAATTCCGCCCACAGCCGGTGCTTCATATTCAGGCCGGCCGTTTCATTGGCACGGTTCGCGAGCATGCGGACTTGCCCGACCAGCACCGCCAGGATCTGGTCGCATACGTCGGGGTAATCATGGATCGCACGGCGGAATCCCGTCGCGGGCATGCGGGCCAGGGTTGCATTGGTGACGGCCTGAATCCCGGCCGAACGCGGCCGCTCGTCCAGGGCCGCCAACTCGCCAAAGAACTCACCCTCATGGAGGTCCCGCAAGATCGTGTCTCGCCCGCCGACGGACGCGATCACACGCAACTGGCCACGGAGTACGAAGAACACGTCGGTTCCCTCCCCCTCGTGGTCCGTGATCCATTGCTTCGGCGCGGCATCACGCCACACGCAGAGAGCCTCGAGCCGTTGCAACGCCGGCCGATCGAGGGTCCGAAACAAAGGGATATGCGCCAGTGTCCGTGCGATCGGTGCCATCGGGCGGTTCCTGTGTCGATGTACTACTGGTTATGAACGCACACCGACTATGGTATTTTCGCGCGATGTGACAAGGGTTGGCGAGAGCGCGGGCTCCGGTTGGACTTCACTCGACCCACGATCACCGCCACAAAATGACCTTTTCGCGACGTTTCGGCGGCGGCGGCAGGCGACGCCGCCGGTTTCGCGGAACGATCGGAGTCTTCAGGCCGGTCGTACCGTGCATGGCCTGGATCTCCGGTATGGATATGGCCGCGCGATGCACGACCATGTGGCTTGGGTCCAGAATATCAGGAAGACGGCGGCCTCGTTTCGAAAAACGAGAGCTGTCGTCGTGGCCTGATACGATCGTTCCCCGCATGGACGACCGAGCAGGCCTATCTGATCCGAATGTCCGTGCCGTTTGTTCTCCAGTCGATGAATGCCTCGTCGCGACGTAAGATCGGCTGACAGAGCCGGTGTCGCCCACTCTTGCCAAGGTGCCACGACGATGGCACCTTGCGACTGTTCGCGGGGATAGTGGGGCGAGTAGATGAGCGGCGCCGGCAGGCCATTCAATGATCCGCGACAGCAGCAGTTCTCATTATGGAAAATCGGTCTCTGAACCGGCCGTCCCGAGCCAGTTCCCGCGATTTGGTCCTCTGTCGTTTCAGGCCTGACCGAGTCTGATCGGCCACACTTTTGCGCAAAGTGCGTGAGCCGGCCTTTCAGGCCTGG
>SHWL01000107.1 GCA_009693865.1 Acetobacteraceae bacterium
GCCGGGGAACGCACTCAGAACCGGCGCGAATGTGCCCGGCACGCAATACCAACGCGGGGTGGAGCAGCCCGGTAGCTCGTCAGGCTCATAACCTGAAGGTCACAGGTTCAAATCCTGTCCCCGCAACCAAATGCCTGAACATGGATAATGCCCTACGGTGGCCCCATCGGCGCAAGCAAGATCGGATGCTCGACGCCAGGCAGGCGAGTCAAAGCCGTTTCGATGATGGGTATTTTGGGAGACTTTCGAGGTCAGCGGCACGCCCGACGCCAAACCACGCTATCGCATTCGGGCGCGATGCCCCAGTGGCCTGTTCCGGCTGCTGCCCCCTCACCTCACCCACGCTTGCCCCCCGGCAAGCCGGCACGAAATCCAACGCCCCCTGAGATGCGCGCCAGATCGCCGCTTCCGCGGGAAGACGCACTCCGTTAAGTGCCATCGCCACAACCGCGGCCACTATCAGGAAGGCCGCCCGCCGGCCCCGCGGCTGACCGGCGACCCGCGGCAACAGACCCGCCCCGGCGATGCCCAGGGCGGCACCCAGAAGTACCTCCGGCACGGAGTGCAACCCCAGCGCCACGCGGGAATACCCAATCGCCGCCGCCGCCAAGGCGGCCATCGCAAACGCGAGACCCCGCCGTCCCGTCGCCAACGCCGTCAGCCCTCCCATCACCATTGCCACCGCCGCGGTATGCCCACTGGGCGTGTGGATCGACCACGGCCCGAACACCGGCCCGCACGCCAGAAAACCCACCTTCAGCAACAGGACCAAGCCAAACGTGACCCCCACCACGGCCAGCCAACTCAGCGCCCCGCGCCACCAGCCCATCGCCGCGAGCACGATCGCGACCACCGCCACGACCGGCAGTACCACGGCCTGATCCGCGAAATCCGTCAGGAACGTCACGCGGCGCGCGCCAAAAACCGCCGAGTCGCACTTCCCCTGGACCTTGGCCCCCACCCGGCGCTAGCCTCTCCCCAACAACCACCGAAGCAAGACAAACAGGAGCGGCGACCATGCTGTCGAAAGAAGAAAACGAGATCGTCACCCGCGTCGGCCCAGGAACGCCGATGGGCAACACCATGCGGCGCTATTGGGTGCCGGCGTTGCTCGCCAGCGAAGTCGCCGAACGCGACGGCCCACCCGTCCGCGTCCGCCTCATGGGCGAGGACCTCGTCGCCTTCCGCGACACCAAGGGCAACATCGGTCTGCTGGATGAATTGTGCCCTCACCGCCTCGCCTCGCTGTATTTCGGCCGGAACGAAGAATGCGGCTTGCGCTGCGTCTACCACGGCTGGAAATTCGACGTCTCCGGCGCCTGCGTGGACATGATGAACGAGCCGGGAGAGAACGACTTCAAACACAAAATCCACATCAAGACCTATCCGACGATCGAACTGGGCGGCTTGATCTGGGCTTACCTCGGGCCGGCGGAGAAAATGCCGCCAGTGCCGAAATTCGCCTGGACCCAGGCCCCGGAAGCGCAACGGCATGTGACCAAGGTGATCCAGGAAAACAATTGGTTGCAGGGCCTGGAGGGCGGCCTCGATACCTCCCACGCCCCGATCATGCATCGCGCGTTGACCGAAACGACCACGCGCGGCGGGTTCAAACCGTCGAACCCCTTCGTGCGCGGCAAGGCGCCAAAGCTGGTCGTCGATCTCACGGATTATGGCTACCAGTATTCCGGGATCAGGCCGCTGGGAGACTCTGAGGTGCACATCCGCGCCTATCATTTCATTCTGCCGTTCCATCAGATCCGGCCGTCGAAGTCTGAAAGCGGCGCTCCGATGGACGCCGGGCATATCTGGGTGCCGATGGATGACGATAACACGATGGTGTTCAACTGGGTCTTCAGCAAGAACGGCACGCCCCTGAACGAGGAGGATCGTCTGGAGCGTTCTTTGGGCAATGGCCCACTGCACGTCGATCAGAAAACTTTCCGCTCCCACGCCAACAAATCCAACGACTATCTCATCGACCGTAAGGTGCAGAAGGAAGAGACCTACACCGGAATTGAGGGCATCAACGCTCAGGACCGCGCGATCCAGGAAAGCATGGGACGGATCGTGGATCGCTCGCGGGAGCATCTGGGGCCGGCCGACAAGGCGATCATCCAGTGCCGCAAGAAACTGCGTGACGCCGTCCGCGCCGTCGAGTCCGGTGGCACCCCCGACGGCCTGGGCACCACCTACTACACTCTGTGCGCCAGCGAAGGCGTGATCCCGCGGGAGGCCGATTGGCGCCAGGAACTGACGCCCACGATGCGGCCGGAAGCGATTCTGCAGACGGTGTGACCGCGTGGCGCCATCCTCATGCGGGGATGGCGCCACAGCGACGATCAATGTGTGCCAGGCTTGACGGGAGTTCTCACGCGTCGAGGAGGTCGGACATGTTCCGCGCCAACAGCGCGCGAACCTCCGCCGCGGGGACCGGCCGGCCGATCAGAAAACCCTGAATGTCGGTGCAGCCGTCGGCTTCCACCATACGGGCCTGATTGCGCGTTTCGACCCCTTCGGCGATCACCGTCATCCCCAACCCGGAGCCCAGGGTCGCGATCGCCCGCACGAGGGCCCCGGAATCGTGATCGCTGTCCAATGAGCTGACGAACGACCGATCGATCTTGATTGAGTCGAACGGGAACGTTCGCAACTGCCCCAACGACGAGTAACCAGTCCCGAAATCGTCAATCGCAATCCGTACACCCATTTCGTGCAGGTCCCGCAACAACGCCCGCGCCTCATCGGGACGCCGGGTCAGAGCGGACTCGGTGATCTCCAACTCCAGCCGCCGAGCGGGAAGTCCCGACTCTCGCAACGACACCGCGACCTGGGTGAGAAAGTGCTGACCGTCGTCCAATTGCCGCGCCGAGACATTGACCGCGACCGTCAATGGTTCGGGCCACGCGGCAGCCTCCTGACAGGCGGTGCGCAAAGCCCAGTCACCGATCGAGGCGATCAGACGGATATCCTCGGCGACCGGAATGAACAATGCCGGTGGCACCATGCCGCGCTTCGGATGAGTCCACCGGGCGAGCGCCTCAAACCCTGTCACCGCGCGGGTACGCAGGTTCACTTTAGGTTGATATGCCAAACTCAACTGCCCGAGGGCGAGCGCCTTCCGTAGATCGGATTCCAGGTCCAGCCGCGACCGGGCGCGATCGGCCATGCTCTGCCCGAAGCGCCGCCAGGCGTGGCCGCCCGCGTCCTTCGCCTCCCGCCGGGCGAGGTCCGCGTGGTGCAGCAGCTCGGATGCCGTGGCGCCATCGCCCGGGGCGCGGGCGACCCCCAGGCTGATACCGGACGTCACCACCTCACCGCGGACCAGATAAGGCCGGTTCAGGAGATCCACGAGACGGGCGGCGAGATGATCCGCGGACTGGCCGTTGTGTTGCAGCACGGCGAACTGATCGCCTTCCAGCCGAGCGAGCTGATCCGCGTCCCGGGTCGCGTGCCGTAGCCGTCCCGCCACCGCGCGCAACAGCGCGTCTCCGCCATTGCGGCCCAGGTGATCGTTGATCGAGCGGAAGCGGTCGATGTCAAAGACGAGGATGGCCGGCTGGCTGTCCGGATCGTCGTCGCACAGGGCCGCGGCCAGCTGCTTTTCGATGTGGTGACGATTGCCGATCCCGGTCAACCTGTCGCGATGGCTTTCCTCGGCCTCGCCGCCGGGCCCCGCCGCACGGTGGCGATCCTCCAGCACGACCATCCAGCGGTCAGGGCCCAAGCGACGGGCGAACAGAGCGATGGTGTGGCCGGGCGACAGCGAAAACACCGCGTCGTGCCGTCCCCGGGTGTTCCGGCCCCGGACCTCCGCCCCGCAGCAAGACAGGATGCGCAGACGCACATCGGCCGGGATGCGGCCGGACCGCGCCAGGACGGCGTCGAATGGTGGACATGGGTCTTCCCCCATCGCCACCGCGTCCAAACGCTCCCGCGCCGCGGCGTTCGCCAGCCGCAAACGCAGGTCACGATCCAGGACGACGACGGGGTACGGCATCTGTTCAAGCGCGCAATCCGCCAGCGAGGCGAAGGTATCTGGTTCGTCCAGAGTCAAGCTCACATCCGGCTCCTTGGGGCAGCGGGCCGGGCGAGTTTACAGGAGCAGAGGTTAATAACCCGTTAGCGGCGGGCGGCGACTACTGCGCCTTCATCCCCTTCCGCGCCATGAACTCCGGAAACGCATCCTTCGCCTGGGCGCCGCGCATCACCTGCGTGCCATAGCGGTACTCGGCCTCCCACCGTGCTTCCTGCTTCTGGCCCAACTGCTCCAGCAGTAGCTTCTTTACCCCCATCACCGCGCCGCGATGATTGCCGGCGATCGTTTTCGCCAGTTCCATGGTCTTCGCACGCAACTGGGCGCGGGGCACCAGATGGTTCAGCAAGCCGATCCGGTAGGCTTCCTCGGCTTCCACGATGCGCGCGGTGAACAGCAATTCCTTTGCCATCGGCCAGCCGACCTGGCACCCCAGCGACCAGGTCGAGTTGATGCGTCCGTAGGCGGCGGCGAGGAAGCGGAATTTCGTTCCCTCGCACCCAACCCGCATGTCCAGCGACGAAGCCAGCACGCCCGCGCCGCCGTAAGCGAGGCCGTTCATCATCCCGATCGTCGGTTTGGGGCTGGCGGCGATTTCATAGCTCCGCCGCGGACTGCCCATCTTGTCCTGTTCCTCCCGGGAGTAGCGGGCGTCGTCGTTCAACTGCTCCTGGATATCGCCCCCGGCCGAGAACGCCTTCTCCCCGGCGCCGGTGATGACAATGCAGCCGATGCCGTCATCGGCGTTGAGTTCCTTCATCGCGTCGCTCAACTCCGCGCCGAGTTTGCGGTTCATCGCGTTGAGCTTGTCCGGGCGGTTGAGGGTGATGATCCCCACTCCGTCCTCACGGTCCAACAGAATGGTCTCGTATGCCATGGCTTCCTCCCGTCCTTTACCCTGAGCCCCTGGCGACGGCCGGAGCGAGGCGGTATTCTGCCGCGAAACGCGCATCCATGGAAACGCGCCAACCGGAGTCTGAATCATGCCCCATTGGGAAACGCGCCAGGTCGGCCGCACATCGTTACGCGTGACGACAGTCGGGCTCGGCACCGCGACCATGGGCGCTCGCCGTTTTCCGGTGACCCAGGCGGACGCGCTGAGCATCATCCGCGCCGCCTGGGACGCCGGCATTCGTTACGTTGACACGGCGCCGTTCTACGGCCTCGGCGTGTCCGAACACCATGTCGGCGATGCCCTGCGCCACGAAGACCGCGACTCCTGGGTTTTGTCCACCAAGGTCGGGCGTTTGTTACGACCTTATAAAGGGCCTGGAAAAAGCCAGGACAGTGGTTTTTCGGGCATGCCGTTCGAGGTCGTCTACGATTATTCCCATGACGGCATCATGCGTTCGATTGAAGACAGCTACCAGCGATTGGGCCTGGCAAAGCACGACATTCTGTTCGCCCATGATCTCGGCGTTTACCAACACGGAGCGGAAGCCGCGGCGCATCACATGAAAGCGTTTCGCGACAGCGGCTATCGCGCCATGGACGAGCTTCGCCGCACCGGCGTTTGCCGTGCCATCGGTCTTGGCGTGAACGAAAAAGCCGTCATCCTCGAAGCGATGGAATTCGGTGACTTCGACGTATTTCTGCTCGCCGGGCGTTACACGCTGCTGGAGCAGGCGCCGTTGGACGATCTGTTGCCGTTATGCGAGCAGCGTGGCGCCTCGATCGTTGTGGGCGGGCCATTGAATTCCGGCATTCTGGCGGGACGCGATACCTGGAATTACGCCACCGCGCCGGCCGAGATCGTGGAACGCGTGACGCGGATTCAGGCAGTGTGCGACTCCCATGCGGTGCCCTTGTCCGCGGCGGCGTTTCAGTTCCCCTTGGCACACAAGGCCGTTTGCGCGATTATTCCCGGTCCCCGCAACGCGGGCGAGTTCAGTGAAAACCTGCCGCGGTTTACCCAACCGATCCCACCTGCGTTATGGAGCGACCTGAAATCCGCGGGCCTGTTGCGACAGGATGCGCCCGTGCCAACCTGAAAAATCAAAAGGGAGGATAAGCGTACGACCAACTCGTCTCGCCGCCTCTTCGTCCAGATGACCGCCGGCGCCGTGGCTTTCGGCCGCGCGGCCAAAAGCCCAGCAGACCGCCGCGACGCCGCCGAGTGTCGTGACGAATCCGCCGAGACAATGGGGCCACGGCGCGGCACCGGCGATGTATCCCGACCCCGACATCGTCGTTGTCGATCCGTCGTTCCTGCCATACCGGATCGGCAATACCGGCATTCACCGGGTGGCGACCGGGTTCGAATGGGCTGAGGGACCCGCGTGGTCGAGCCAGGGCCATTATTTGGTTTTCAGCGACGTGGCCGGGGATACGCAGTATCGTTTCAATTGGGACAATCAGCGGGTCACGGTATTTCGGAAACCTTCGGGTAACAGCAACGGCAATGCCTTCGATTTTCAGGGACGGCAGCTTTCCGCGCAACATTATCAGCGCCGCGTCATCCGCTGGGAACATGACGGCACGATGACGGTCCTCGCCGACCGGTTCGAGGGCAAGGAACTCAACTCCCCGAACGATGTCGTCGCGCATCCCGACGGGTCCGTCTGGTTCACCGACCCGCCTTATGGTGGACGGATGTCCGAGGGGCACCCCGACAAGGCGGGCGGACCAACCAACCCGGCCGGGAAATTCAATCCGCGAACCGGCACCATCGATGTCGTTCCGGCAGTCAAACGGCACTTGCCAACCAACACCTACCGCTGGGATCCCACGGGAAAGCTGGAGGTCGCGATCCCTGAGACGGAACTCGCCGATCCCAACGGGCTTTGTTTCGCGCCCGATTATAAGACGCTGTATGCGATCAGCACTGGCCGGGGTCCGGGCGACACCGGGCCTGGCGGTACACGCTCGATTTACGCCTTCGATGTGAGTGGAACCAAACTCAGCGGCAAACGGCTGTTCACCGACATGAAGGTGGACGGCGTGCAACGCGGCCCGGACGGCATGCGCGCCGACACCTTCGGCAATCTCTGGTGCAGCGCCAACGGTCCCCTGGGCTTTGCCGGTGTTCTGGTTTTCACGCCCGAAGGGAAACCGATCGGCCGGATCCGGCTGCCGGAGGTGTGCGCCAATGTCGCGTTTGGCGGACCGAAGCACGACCATCTGTTCATGACGGCCTCGAAATCGCTTTACATGTTGCGGGTTGGCGTGCAGGGGGGCGCACCGGGTTAAGGCGCGAACGCGGTTTTCATTCGCGTATACTCCAACCGGTAGACGCCGCGAACGAACGGCCCAACCGCCCCCGCGCCAAGCAGCGCGCGGTCCAGCAGAATGTCCGTCAGCGCCTCGGCGTCCGTGGCTTCGACCATGATGAAGCAGGATGGCGGTGGCTGGATGTCGGCGCGGCCCTTCGTTTCGGTGGTTCGCACGAGTGAGGCAGCCTGGTCGGCCCGGCACAAATGCGCCCCGGTCACGCGCCGCGCCTGGGAAGCCGCGCGCACCATGGCGCGGACCGCGATCAGATGCGGCTCGTCGCATTCGAAACGGATCGTCAGCATCGCGCCGCCCATGCCTGGTCCGTGGCTGATCAGCACACGGGACAATGCCCGGAACGTGTCGGTGAACTTCGCTGTCGTGGCACGGGTTCCCGGTGTTGGATCGTTCAGCCGTCCCGCGTAATCCGCGCCTTGCAGCACGGGCATCGCGTCGGCCTCATACAGCGTGAAAAATTCAGGAGATGTGGCCGCGTCCGTGGCGATGTAACGCCGGCCCCGCCGGAAGCCGGGAATACCGACCCGCTCCGGCATGTGTTCGTTCACGTGCCAGTCGTAGAACTGGTCCCGCGCCTCCGGTTCGATGCCGTTCCAGATCGCCACCACCGCTTCACCCGCCAGCATGCATCGTCTCCATCTCGCGACCCCCGTACATAACACGGGACGGGTGGCCAAAGTAGACGCGGGCAGAACGCCGTCACAAACATCCAAAACCAATGAACTCGTGAGCACATATCATGCGTTTTCTGAAGCACCTCAGGTGTCCGGGAACCAACATTCCGATCGCTGCTTTTCCGACCCGGCCTGAAACCGGGAAACCAGCCAGGTAATTACGTGAACGCATTATCCCGTGGTCGCTTTATTCGTCTTTGGGTGGCCACATCATGGCTCCGTGCAACACACGCAAGATCGCGACCCGGGCAGGATCGGAAGCGATCGCGCCGGCCTCGACGCTGTAGACGACGAGATACGGAAATCTCGCGACACCCGGTTCGCGCGTATCCGGCGAGCGCCCGGGCTTGCCCAGATATGGGTGATCGAGGAGCATTTCGACGGTATCGAGGATTTGCCGGCCGGCGCGCGCTGCCGCGGCTGGATTTTCGGCGGCGATCCCGTTGAAGATATCGAGAAAGTCAGCGCTGGCCAGTGTCGTCCATCGGATCGCCGTCACTGGGTAGTCGCGACCAACCGATCGAAAGCGGCAACGACGGTCGCATGGTCAATCGTGCGCCCTTCCCGCAGCGCTTGCTTGCCGGCTTCGACCGCCGCCAGGAATTGCCGTTCGTTAGCCACGAATGAGCGCAGTGCTTCATTGACGAGCCAGGACTTCGAACGACCGGTCACGGTCGCAAGGCGGCCAAGTTCGATATCGAGATCGACGTCGACGCGTGCTGCCAGCGTGATGGATTTCGGCATGCTTTCCTCAACTCTGTACCACAATGTTTGCAATGTAATACATCGTGAGGCAAAGAGCGAATATCGGCGGGAACGTAAGGGTAGGTCGAAGATATACCCTGTTCACGCGATAATCCGGGAAAATCGCATTGGTTGGCCCCGTGTGTCGGCAGTTCCTGTCGATTCGGATTTTCGGGTTCTCGCGTGACCAGGGTATACGTGTAAAAAAGTAGTCGTAATGAACGCGCCTTGACGGCGGCGGCGCTGGTGCCACCCTCCGGCCCCGCCCAACAAGGAGACCCCACATGCCCGGAATCTACGTCCATGCCGTGGAAGGCCGCACGCTCGACCAGAAGCGCGCCCTCGTGAAGGACATCACCGCCGCCGTGGTCAAACACTTCGGCTCCCCGGCCAAGGCGGTGATGGTCCAGATCGTCGAATCCCCGAAGGAGAACAAAGCCAAGGGCGGCATCCTGTTCAGCGAGCGCTGATTTCCGACTCGACTCGGGTGGAAGGCGGACGTATGTTCTTATTATGTTCTCAACGCCCGCCCCCACCGGGACGCTCGCCCGCCTTCGCGCCCAGATCGCGCGGATCGAGCATGGCGGCGCCCGCCCAGTACATCGGGCGGTGCCGTTCGATATAGAGGCTATCGACGGCATCCTCCCCGGCGGCCTGCTGTTCGGCGCCTTGCATGAGGTCGCGGGCACCGGCCCGGATACCGAGCATGGCGCCGCCGCGGCCCTGTTCCTTGGCGGCGTGCTGGCCCGGATGGAAGGGCCCGTGCTGTGGGTGCAGCAACGGGCGGATTTGTTCGCCCCCGGCCTCGCCTGCATCGGCCTGCATCCCGCCCGCATCCTGTTCGCCGAAGCCGGGAATGAGGTGCTCGCGGCGATGGAGGAAGGGCTCGCGCATCCCGGCCTCGCCGCCGTGGTGGGGGAGCTGTCCGGGCGGCTGACCCTCGTCGCGTCGCGGCGGCTGCAACTGGCCGCCGAGCACTCCGGCACGATGGCCGCCCTGCTGCGGCGCAGCCGTGTGTTCGACGATCCGGATCTGGTGGCGCCCAGCGCGGCGGTCACACGATGGCGGATCGCCGCCCAACCCTCCGCGCCGCCTTTGCCCCACGCCCCCTCCGTCCCCGGACTGGGCTCTGCCTTATGGCGGTTGGACCTGACACGTTGCCGGGGCGGGGCGCCCGGATCATGGATCGTGGAGGCATGCGATGCGACGGGTCGTCTCACTCTGGTTGCCAACCTGGCCGACGGATCGGCTGCGGAAACAGGGCGCGCCGCCTGATGGGCCTCTGGTCACCACCACACATGACGGGCGGCGGCGGGTGGTCGCCGCGGCGGATGCGATCGCGGCCGAGGCAGGCGCCTGGCCTGGCATGCCGGTCGCGCAAGCCCAGACCCTCATTCCTGGGCTTACGGTGATGGAGGCGAGGGCCGGAGACGATGAAACGGCGCTGCGACGCCTCGCCGGATGGTGCCTGCGTTATGCCCCGCTGACCGCCGCCGCGCCGCCGGATGGGGTGTGGATCGACGTCACCGGCAGCACACATCTGCATGGCGGGGAAACCCGGCTTTTACGGGACCTGGTCAGCCGGCTGCTGGTTCAGGGGTTTTCGGCGCGGGCCGCCGTGGCGGATACGCCGGGCGCGGCGCATGCCATGGCCCGGTTTGGGGGAGATGACGTCATGGTCGTGCCCTCCGGCGGGCAGGAAGCCGCGCTGGCCCGGTTGCCTCTGGCGGCGTTGCGCCTGCCGGAGGCCACGCTGAACGGGCTGCGTCTGATGGGGATCGAGCGGATCGGAGCCCTGGCCGTGCTGCCTCGCGCGCCTTTGGTCCGCCGCTTCGGCGCGCTGACGACCCAACGCCTGGACCAGGCTTTCGGTCACACGCCCGAGACGATCGACCCCGCGTTCCCGCCCGAGACGGTCCAGGCCCGCCTGACCTTCGCCGAGCCGTTGCTGACGCCCGAAGCGTTTGCCCATGTCATCGACCGCCTGACCGCGTCTGTCTGTTCCATCATGGAACGGTCCGGACAGGGCGCGCGCCAGCTCGATCTGGTGTTCGAGCGAGTGGACGGCACAATCCAGGCGATCCGGATCGGCACCGCGAGGCCGTCGCGCGACCCGCGCCATCTCAGCCGGTTGTTACGGGAACGTCTGGAGCGGGTCGATCCTGGTCTGGGGGTGGAGGCGATGCGGCTGCTGGTGCCGCGGGCGGACGCGCTGGTGCCGGTGCAAATGCGTGTCGCGGAGGCGGAAGAGCCGGATATCGCGCCCTTGATCGATCGGCTGGCGAACCGGCTGGGAACCGGACACGTCTACCGGGTCGCGCCGGTCGACAGTGCTGTCCCGGAACGATCCACGCGTCCCGTGCCGGCTTTGACCGGCCAGGCGGCGGGCGAGTGGCCCTCGTCCCCGGACTGGCCGCGGCCGGTGCGATTGCTCGATCCGCCGCAACCGGTGGAGGCGATGGCCCTGCTGCCCGATCACCCGCCGATGGCTTTCACCTGGCGGCGCATCCGCCATCGAGTGCGCCGCGCCGACGGGCCGGAACGCATCGCCGGGGAGTGGTGGAAACGGAACGGAGAAATGCGGTCCGTGCGCGATTACTTCCGGGTGGAGGATGAAGAGGGGCACCGCTACTGGTTGTTTCGCCGGGGCGATGGGGAGAATGGGGTCAGCGGGGACATGCGCTGGTTCCTGCACGGGTTTTTTTAGGGGCGGCAATAACGCCTGATCTCTTGGAGCGTTTTCCGGTCAGGTCGCATCGGATAGCCGTCCCTTCACGTCATGGTTCGGCTTGACCGGACCATCCGTAGCGGCACGGCTCTGGGCAAGATGGCCGCCAAGCCGAACCATGACGGAAGGAGGCGATTCGACCATCGGAAAGCGCTCTCAAGATGTACACCGAACTCCAGACCACCACGAACTTCTCGTTCCTCCGCGGCGCCTCCCACGTGGAGGAACTGTTCGCCCGCGCCGCCGTCCTCAAACTCCCGGCTTTGGCCATCACCGACCGCGGCACTCTGGGTGGCATCGTCCGTGCTCATAAATACGCTGAAGAAACGGGTGTCCGCCTGATCGTGGGCGCCCGCCTCGATCTGACCGATGGCCCCTCGGTCCTGGTCTACCCCACCGCGCAACCGTCCTACGCCGCCCTCTGCCGGCTTCTGACGTTGGGCAAAACCCGCGCCGGCAAAGGTGGTTGCGACCTGACCTGGGACGATCTGGCGGCGGCGGGAGACGGCATGATCGCGGTTCTCTGCTCCCCTCCGACGTCCGCGATCCTGCGACGCCTGAAAGCGGATTTTGCCGATCGCGCCTACGCCGCGCTGACCGTCCGCCGCCGCCCCAACGACGCTGTCCGCCTGCACCGGGAAGCCGAGATGGCGCGCGCGGGAAGCGTCCCCACCGCCGCCACCGGCGACGTGCTGTACCACGCCCCCGGCCGCCACATATTGTGCGATATCCTGACCTGCATCCGTGAGGGCCACGCCATCGACGAGATCGGTCACGCCCGCGACCGCGACGCCGATCGCCACCTGAAACCACCTGAGGAAATGGCCCGCCTGTTCTCGCGTCACCCCGGCGCCATCGAACGCACCATGGAAATCGCGGATCGCTGCCGTTTCTCCCTCAACGAACTGCGTTACCAGTACCCGCACGAGGTCCGTATCGAAAATCTGACCGCGCAACAAACGCTGGAGAAACACACCTGGGAGGGCGCCAAAACCCGTTATCCCGATGGCGTGCCCGATGATGTGATCCGGCAATTGCATCACGAGCTCGATCTGATCGCGGAACTGGATTACGCGCCCTATTTTTTGACCGTGGATGCCATCGTCCGTTTCGCCCGGTCACGCGGTATCCTGTGCCAGGGACGCGGTTCCGCCGCCAATTCGGCGGTCTGTTACGTACTTGGCATCACCTCGATCGATCCCACCAGAAGCGGCTTGCTGTTCGAACGTTTCGTCAGCGCCGAGCGTAAGGAACCGCCCGACATCGACGTCGATTTCGAGCATGAGCGGCGGGAAGAAGTCATCCAGTGGATTTTCGAAACTTATGGCCGCGATCGTGCCGCGTTGTGCGCCACCATCATTCGTTATCGCGGCCGGGGCGCCGTGCGCGACGTCGGCAAGGCCATGGGATTGCCGGAGGACGTGACCGGCGCGTTGTCGGCGCAAATTTCGCACTGGGGCAGCGATGGCCTCGACGACGAGCGCGCCGCCGAACTGAACCTCAACCTGGAGGATCGCCGTCTGCGCCTGACCATCGATCTGGCGAAAACCCTGATCGGCTTTCCCCGGCATCTGTCGCAACATCCCGGCGGATTCGTTCTGACTGAAGACCGTCTGGACAACCTCGTCCCGATCGAGCCCGCCGCGATGGCCGGTCGCCAGGTCATCGAGTGGGACAAGGACGATATCGAAACATTACGTTTCATGAAGGTCGACGTCCTCGGCCTTGGCATGCTCGGCTGTCTGCGCCGTGCCTTCGATCTGCTGGCGGAACACAAACATCTGTGTCTCGACCTCGCCTCCATTCCTCCCGAGGATCCCGCCACTTACGCGATGATACGGAAAGCCGACACGCTCGGAACGTTTCAGATTGAATCGCGGGCGCAAATGTCGATGCTGCCGCGGCTGAAACCGCGCACCTTTTACGACATCGTCATCCAGGTCGCGATCGTGCGTCCCGGCCCGATCCAGGGCGACATGGTGCATCCCTATCTGCGGCGGCGCGAGGGGCTGGAAACCGTCGAATACCCCACCCCCGAACTGCGCCGCGTGCTGGAAAAAACCCTCGGGGTGCCATTGTTCCAGGAACAGGCGATGCAGGTCGCCATCGTTTGCGCGGGCTTCACGCCAGGGGAGGCCGACGCGCTGCGCCGCTCCATGGCGACCTTCAAATTCACCGGTGGCGTCAGTCATTTTCGCGATAAGATGATCGCCGGCATGATCGAGCGCGGCTATACAAGGGAGTTCGCCGAACAGACCTTCTCCCGCATCGAGGGCTTCGGCAGCTACGGTTTCCCCGAAAGCCACGCCGCCAGTTTCGCGCTGATCGCCTATGCCTCCGCCTGGTTGAAGTGCCATCATCCCGGCGTGTTTTGTTGCGCGTTGTTGAACGCGCAACCGATGGGGTTTTACGCGCCCGCGCAAATTGTTCGAGATGCGGAACAGCACGGAGTGGAGGTCCGGCCGGTCTGCGTCAACACCTCGGTCTGGGATTGCGCGATCGAAGACAAAGCGGTCCGTCTCGGCTTTCGCATGATCAAGGGTCTGAACGCCGATCACGCCGAGGCGATCGTCGGCCTGCGCGTCACGCCGTACCGGTCCATTCCGGATATTCACCGGCGCGTGAAAACACCGGTCGCGGCCCTGGAACGCCTCGCCGAGGCCGATGCGTTCCAGACCTTCGGGCTGGACCGGCGCCAGGCGGTCTGGGCTATTCGCGGCCTGTCCGACAACCGCCTGCCCTTGTTCGATCATGCCGATACGAACGAGCCCGCCACCGATTTGCCGGTCATGACCAAAGGCCGCCAGGTGGTGGAGGATTACCGCTCCATCGGCCTGAGCCTGCGCGCTCACCCCGTATCCTTCCTCCGCGCCACGTTGAACGCGCGCCAGATGACACGCTGCGCCGATCTGACCCGGAAACGCGACGGCGCGCGGCTGAGCGTGGCGGGGATCATACTGGTCCGGCAACGGCCGGGCAGCGCGCGCGGTGTGCTGTTCGTCACGATCGAGGATGAAACCGGTCACGCCAATCTGATCGTCTGGCCGTCCGTGTTCGAAAGACAGCGCAAAACCCTGTTGTCCGCGTCGATGATCGCCTGCCGGGGCAAATTACAGAAGGAAGGCGAGGTCATGCACGTGATCGCGGACGAAATCATCGACATGTCCGCGTTATTGCGAAGCGTGGGCGACGAATCTCGCGTCATGCGGCTTCCAACCCGGGATTTCCGGTGATTATCCCGTTGGCGCGGCGACGTACTGGGCGACAACCTCCGCCGCCGGCCCGTCGGCGCGAATGCGTCCCTTGTCGAGCCACAGCACTCGTGTGCACCACTCTTCAATGATCGCGTTGCTGTGGGTGGACAGCACAAGAATATCGGCGGACCGCACCATGCCTTCCAGCCGCGCTTTGGCCTTTTCCAGGAAGCTCGCATCGCCGGCCAGAAACCATTCATCCATCAGCAATATCCGCGGCCGGATCGCCGTGGCCAGCGCGAACCCCAGCCGCACCACCATCCCCGCGGAATAGATGCGGACCGGCAGATCCATGAAATCCGACAGCTCCGCGAAGTCGATGACATCTTCTTCCAGCCGCGCCAGCATTGGCCGCGAGAGCCCGCTGTAAAGCCCACGCAGCATGATGTTTTCCCGGCCCGTCAGCTCGAGGTTCATCCCCAGGCTGGGATCGAGCAGCGCGTTCAAGGTGCCACGAACGCTGACATGCCCTGTCACCGGCTCATAAATTCCCGCCAGCACGCGCAGCAGCGTGGTTTTTCCCGCGCCGTTCGAGCCGATCAAGCCCAGACGCTCGCCGCTTTTGAGGCTGAATCCGATATCGCTGAGGGCACGGACGACGACACGGTGTTGCTGATCCTCGGCCAGACGGCCCGAGGCCGCCGAGACCAGCAGTTTCTTCAGACTCCGCGAATTACCGTGATAGAGCGGGAACAGAACCGAAATATCGCGGACGTCGATCGACGCGTCGAGGCTCATCATCTAAATCCAGAACGCAATCCGGCCGCGGGCTCGGATGAAAAAAGCCCAGGCGAGGGCGCATAGAAGGAAGCTGTAGCCGAGGGCGCCAACCCAGACGTAAAGTGAGGGAACCTGACCCAGAAGTGGGGCACGGACGATTTCCAGCACATCGAAGAATGGATTGAGCGGCAACCAAACCTCTCCCCCTGCCAGCTGTTGCGGTTTCCAGATCACCGGCGTCAAAAAGAAAGCGATCTGCATCACGCTGTTGACGATCGGCATGATATCGCGAAAGCGCGCGCATAATCCGCCCAACAGCAACGACAACGCCAGCGCGTTAATAATCCAGATCGGAAGCGCGGGAAGCGCGAGCAGCATATGGGCTCCGGGCCACTGCCTCAGCGCCACGAAAACCACGACGATGACAAAGATATTGTGCCCCAGCACGAAGACGTTCCGCACCAGGATCCGTATCGCGAACAGGAAAAACGGCATGCGGACGGAACGGATTACTGGTTCGGACTCAGTGAACGCGACGCAGGACTCGCTTACCAGCGTGGCAAGGAAGCCCCACAACACCTGCGACAGCGCCAGGAACGGCAGGTATTCCTTTAACGACATGTGAAACAACGCCGAATACAAGAACCCGAGCGAGCCGACCATGACGCCGGTCGAGATGGTCAGCCAGAACGGGCCAAGCATGGACCCGCGGTAACGCAGTTTGATATCCAGCCAGCCCAAAGACCAGGCCAGCCGCCAGAGCCGCAACCCGCCTCGGACATCCTCGACCGCCATGCGATGGCGGTCGGCCCTGGTCATGCCCGAGGCGAACTCGAGAACCGTATTCCGTGCAGCCTCGGGAACCTGAATCGTCATTGCGCGGGCCAGTACCCCATCCCATCGCCCCGGGCAACACGAGGCCAGCAGTTCTCATTATGGCCAATGGTAGGGTTGGGGTTGAGGGCGTAGCGGAAATCGATTGTCAGAATGGCCTTTTCAGGAAGGCAGTGGTGGCGGTCTGATGAAGGCCAGGGTTGCCAGGATATCCTCCCAGGCAGGAAAG
>SHWL01000108.1 GCA_009693865.1 Acetobacteraceae bacterium
GTCATCCTCCGGCGTGACCGGAGGATCCGAAGCGGCACGACGCATCGCTTTTTGGCGCTATTATACGCGGATATGTGCCGTTACCGATCCTCCGGTCACGCCGGAGGATGACGAAAAAGCGAGCGTCAGCGCCAAAATGAGAATTGCTGGACCGCGTTCGGCCCACCGCATGCGCACCCCCGGCCGGGACACGCCGGTTGACCTGGTCTCGTCCAACAAGTATATAACATATGTTACATACTCAGAGGCCGGACATGTTTTCGTTCAAGGTTACCACGGTTGGGTCGTCCCTCGGCTTTATCATTCCCAAGGCGGCCCAGGAGCACATGAAGATCAAGAAAGGCGATACGATCTATGCGACGGAGGGCCCGGACGGGACCTTTTGTTTGACCCCGTATTCACCGGAGTTCGAACGCCAGATGAAGTTGGCGGAGCGGATCATGGATGAGGATCGTGAAATGCTTCGCATGCTCGCGAAGTGAGCATCGAGTGGAAGTGGCTCGATCCGCATGCCGTCCAGGCGGTTCACAAGAGTCAGCTCGCCCGCCACGGGGGGCTGGACGGCGTACGGGACCAGGGCCTGATCGAATCGGCCCTGGCCCGCCCGCTCAATCTCGCGAGTTACGGCGACCCCGATGCAGCTGATCTGGCTGCCGCCTATGCGTGCGGCATCGCGAAGAACCACGGCTTCCTCGACGGGAATAAGCGCACCGCCTGGGTCTCCGCTCGTACGTTTCTCGCGGTCAATGGTTTCGACATTCGGTTCAATCAGATTGAGGGGTTCTTTTTCATGCAATCCGTCGCGGATGGAACGATGAATGAAGCAGCGGCGGCCGATTGGTTCCGGTCCAGGATCGTCCGCTGACGTCTGACCCGCCCGCTGCCCCTCCGCTGGCGCCTTTCCAACCGCTTCCCTGCCAAACACCGCGGCGCTCACCGAAGCCGCGCCATCGCCTCTGGCACCATCGTGGTCATGACCGGCGCGTCTGGCGGTTCATGATCGCGACGCCCGGCGGCCGCGTACAATTCCTCTCGCGTCTGCGTCCGGTCCAACATCTCGTGCATGCGGAAACGCAGCGGCCAGAGGTCACCGGTCAGCCCGGAAGATCGCCGCGTTCCGTCAGCAAAGCCGCCACCTGGGCGCGCAGCGGCGGCAAATCGTCTGAGATCGCCCGCCAGACCACCCGGTCATCGATCCGGTCGTAGCCGTGGATCAGCACATTGCGAAAGCCGGCAATCCGGCGCAATTCGGGAATACGAGTGGCAAGGGCGGCATCGACCCTGGCGAGTTGGCTCAATGCCTCGCCGACAATTTCGAACTGACGTTCGATGGCGGAGCGGAACATGCGGTCGGCCACATAGTCCGAAAACACGCGTCCTTCGACGAATCCAAAAATGGCATCGGCCGCATCGCGCACATCCCATAGGAAGCTTCGTGGGTCACGCCGCATAAATCGATTGCTTCGAACGCTCGATGTCGGCACGGACGAACGGATTACGGACCGCGCCGGACATGACAAGATCAACAGGGTGGCCAAGCAAAGCGGCGAGTTGGTCGGTCAAATCGAAGTAATCCGCCAGACCTGGCGCGGGTTCGTGTGGATCGTAAGTCACCAGCAGGTCCACATCGGATCGGCCTGGATTGAAATCTGTGCCGCGGGCGGCGGAACCGAACAATTCCAGCCGCAGAACATGAAAGCGCCGGCAGAGTTCCGCGATTTCCGCGTAATGGGCCTCGATCTCCGGCAGCATTGGTTGTCCCTCGGCTTTGCGGTCCGGGGCCAGAGTCTATCACAGGTTCGCCTTGAGGCAGAGAGGAAATGACGCGGAGACGCCATCGGCGTGAGACCGCACCCCGCCGTCGTCAGACGACGAGGCGATTGCCGGCGCGATCCGAGATGGCCAGCCTGAAAAGATCCACGGTCTTGCGTGGACCAAGCCCGATTTTTCGGCGAAGGATCATAAAATCATTCGTACCTTCGACATTGATCGCAAAAAACGGCCGGGTCTCGAATGTATCCCCTGCGCCAGGTGCAACGGCGGCCATCCAAAATTCCTGGACGGCGCCGTTCCATGGTCCCCGGACGGATGGCTTCGGGTCATCGGTCACGTTTGCGCCGCCAAGCCGGAACACTTTGGGGTGGCGCACGATATCGGAGCCTGAAAAGGCGGCGCGACCAGGAGGAACTGGATAATGTCGCGCTCAATTGGCTACATGCCAACATCACGAGGTTTCGCCCACTTGTCACTGATATAAATCGGCTCAGGGAATCGGCCGTATTCTGGGAGCGACAACAGCAACCCTGTTCCGCGACGTGCCGGAGTTCGCTCATCTCCTCGTTGACGCTGCTCAGAAGCAGGGTGGTCAACTCACTGTGGTGGAAAAACTTTCCGACACTCGCCTCGCGGCAAATGACGATGCGGAAGGCGCCTCCGGCAGCAGAGTACAAAGTCAATACGAACTGATCCGCGTCGGCACACTCCGGGGTCAATCGCTCATTATCCGCCCACGCATCAAATGGGTTCGACAGATTGAATCGGTCGTGGAAGCTCTGAACCGGATACCTACTGGCAACGGCGACGAACCACTTCTTGCGCTATTCGACCAAGGCGAAGCAGGAGTTACAATCACGGCAGGATTGGTATTTCGAAACATTCAACTGGCCCTGGAATTGGCGATTAAACTTGCAGACTCCGAACTATTTCTAAGCCCTGATAGTTTGGACGCGCTGGAGACCTGGGGACGTGATGCGCGGAACACCGTCCGATTTTCCATTCGAAAGACCCCCTCTCAAATTACGTTTGTCCAAGCAGACAGAAGTCGGGCTACGCTGTCCCTGATTTTCCCAAAGCTGCCGGATCTGACACCGCTTGAAGCACTCGCAACCGCCGGTCTGCAACTGGACAAACTCCTTCCCAAGCGGGCCGGCGTAGAACGAGAATCCGCGGCAGCCGCCTGAGCTGGGCAGTGCTTCGGCCACACAAAGCGCGTGAAGGGGCGTTATGCGACGCGTTCGTCTATTAGATTGTAAAATGCAACGGTCTGCCGTCTGAAAAATAGCGATTACGTAGAGAACGTAAAATTACAAATTTTCTGAATTGTATTTTGCACCGCTCTTGGTTAGTGCAAAAAAAGGGCTTGCCTGGCCAGGTTGAACGGTCCTGGGTAACCGACGCAACAGAGTCTGCCTTACAAGACACGTTGAACGCTTGCCGCCCGGCGCAACCAAAACCTGGCTCGGCGCGCCGCCCCTCACCCTCGCTGCCCCATCGCCTCCGGCACCACGGTCGTGACGATCGACGCGTCCAGCGCCTCATAGTCATGATATCCGATCATTTCGTAAAGTTCGGCCCGCGTCTGCATCCGGTCCACCATCTTGTGGGTCCCGTCCGCCTGCTTCAGCGACGCGTAAAGCTCCGCCTGCGCCTTGTTGGCGACACGCAACGAGGAAACCGGCCAGATCACCATTTTGTAACCCATTTCCTCAAACTCGGCGCCGGTGAAAAACGGTGTGCGCCCGAACTCCGTCATGTTCGCCAGCAACGGCACGCCGGGCAGCCGCCGCGCCACCTCGCGAAACATCTCCGCCGTGGTCAGCGCCTCCGGGAAGATCGCGTCCGCCCCCGCCTCCAGGAACAGCTTCGCGCGGCCGACCGAGCCGTCGATCCCCTCGCTGGCGGCGGCGTCGGTGCGGGCGACGATATACAAATGCCGGCGGGCGCGGCGCGCGGCGGCGATCTTGGCCGCCATGTCATGCGGTTCGGCCAGCTTCTTGTCGTTAAGGTGGCCGCATTTCTTCGGCAGCAACTGATCCTCGATATGCACCGCGGCGGCGCCCGCGTCCTCGAAGCAGCGGATCATGTGCATGACGTTCAGCGCCTCGCCGTAGCCGGTGTCGCCGTCGACCAGCAGCGGCAGGCCGGTGGCGCGAACGATCTGCCTGACGAAGAAACAGACCTCGTCGACCGTGATCATGCCGACGTCAGGGATGCCCATCGAGGCGGTCATCGCGGCCCCGGAGAGGTAATGCGCCTCGAACCCCGCGGCCTTCGCCTGCAACGCCGCCTGGCCATTATGCGCCCCCGGCATCCGGAGAATCCCCGGGCGGGCCAGCAGAGCGCGGAACCTATCCCCAGCCGGAGCCGTGGGCAGATTGTCGGCGACGAGGTAGGTCATGGGGCGAACTCCAGGGACGGTGTCATGCACGGATAATGCATTCCCGTCCCACGGGGAACGACCAATGAAGCTGAAACATCGTGCGCCAACGCCCCCGTCGTGTCGTGAAGCAAGGCAGGAAGCAAGCGGTTCACACGGATTTCCACGGATTCCGGCACGGAGGACACGGATCGTATCGCGTTCGGCATTCCGCCGCCCGCCCAGTGAAAGGTGTGTCCAACGGCTGGCGACGCCGGCGCGAAGGTCCGCGTAATCCGTGCCGGAATCCGTGGAAATCCGTGTGAACCACTTGCTTTCTTCAGCGTTCACACGCGCGCCGGGAATGATTCCCTCGGGGAATCTCGATGTGGCCAGCACCCGCGGCCCCTCGTGACCAGGCACCGCATCCACCCTCCCCAACCAAAAAATCCCACCGAAAATTAACCGGATATTCGCTTCTCTCCTGGCCAATGGCCGCCTCACCCTAAAACGAGGCGTGCCCCATGACCCAGGACCCCGCCGTCAGCGCCCTTCACCGCCTGGAATCCGCGTCCTTCGGAGAACTTCTGGCCACGGTCGAGCAGATCGGCACCAACCAGGGCCACCGCCAGGTCATCGACCTCTACCGGACCTGGATCGCGCTACAGGGCGCCGGCGCGCGTCAATTGCACGCCGCCTGGTTCAACCTGGGCGCCGAGTGGAACCACGCGCGCGACTTCGAAAATGCCATCCTCGCCTACCGCGCGTCGTTGGCGCTGCGTCCCGGCTTCGCCCCCGCCGCCATCAATCTTGGCTTACTGCTGGAACGCCGCGGCGAGCCCCAATCCGCGCTGGCGATCTGGTCCGAGGCCCTGCAACCCGACGATTCCCGTGTCGCCCTGATCAATCAGCGCGCCCGCCTGCAGGAGCAACTTGGTTTGCTCGCCGACGCCGAGGCAGCCTTGCGGGCCAGCCTGACCATCCAGCACGACCAGCCCGACGCGATCCAGCATTGGCTGCACATCCGCCAGCGCATGTGCCAATGGCCGGTGCTGAGCGACGCCATTCCGGGACTCGCGCCCGCCGATCTGATGGCGAGCTGCGGGCCGCTCGCGGCGTTGGCGCTGACCGACCAGGTCTCGATCCAGGCGCGCGTCGCCGGTGCCTGGATCGAGCGCAAAATCCCGCCCGCGCCCGCGCATCTGGCCCCTCCGGAGGGCTATCGCCACGACCGCATCCGCCTGGGTTACATGTCCTCGGACTTCTGCAGCCACGCCATGAGCTACCTCATCGCCGAGCTGTTCGAGCGGCATGACCGGTCCCGGTTCGTCATTCACGGCTATTGCACAAGTCCCGAGGATGGCAGCGACATCCGCCAGCGGGTGATCGCGGCGTTCGACCATTTCACCATCATCAAGGAGATGACCGATGAGGCAGCGGCGCGCGCCATCCGGGACGACGAGATCGACATCCTGATCGACCTGAATGGGCTGACCACGGGCTCCCGCCTGCCGATCCTGCGCTGGCGGCCCGCGCCGGTGCAGGCGACCTATCTGGGCTTCATCGGTCCGGTGCCAATGCCGGAGCTGGACTTTCTGCTGTGCGACGAATTCGTCGTGCCGCCCGCCTATGCGGCGCTGTATCAACCGCAACCCCTGTACGTCGCACCCAACTACCAGGCCAACGACCGCAAGCGCGCGATCGGGGCGCCGGTGTCCCGCGCCATGGCGGGCCTTCCGGAAGACCGGTTCGTGTTCTGCTGCTTTTCCAACCACTACAAGATCACCGAGGCGATGTTCGCCGCGTGGACGGAGATCCTGCGCCGTGTCGAGGGGTCGGTCCTGTGGCTGGTCGCGGACAATACCTGGTCCTGTAACAACCTCCGCATGCGCGCGCTGGTCGCGGGCGTCGATCCGGCGCGGCTGCTGTTCGCGGGCCGCGTCGATCCAGCCGAATACATGGCTCGCCTGGCGCTGCCCGATCTGTTCCTGGACACCTCGCCCTATAACGCGGGCACCATCGCCAGCGACGCGATCCGCATGGGACTGCCGATGGTCACATTGGCGGGCGAGTCCTTCGCCTCCCGCATGGCGGGCCGCCTGTTGGAGGCTATCGGCGCCACCGCCGGGATCACCGGAACGCCCGAGGACTACGTCGAGACCGCCGTCACCCTGGCCACTCAGCCTGAGGCGCTGGCCCAGTACCGGGCTCTGTTCACCGAAGCCAACTGGGCGGCCACCATCGGCGATATCGCCACCTTCACCCGGCACTACGAGGACGCGTTGATCCAGATCGGCCACGCCCGCCAGGAGGCGGAACCCCACACGGGTGAGGTGGAAACCGTCTGATCGCGCGGTCGTCATGTCCGAATCAGGCTCGAGCGGCCTCGTCGGCGGTCATTACCTGGTCGACGTGGCCCAGCCGCTTCCCGAGGCCGGCGGCGGGCTGGCCGCCTTCGCCGCGCTCGACCGGCGCGGCAATCGTCCTCCGGCGATGGCATTGCGGGCCGGCCGTCACGCCCCGGTCCGCGCCCGCGCCTTGCGATCCCTCACCACCCCCATCGAAGGCCTCCTGTCGCCGCTGGCACACGGCCCAGGACCGGCGGTGGACGGGGAAGCGGCGTGGTATGTGGTATGCGAGGCACCTTCTGGGCGGCCCCTGTCCGCCGGACTCCGGCCCTGGCCCGAAGCGGCCCTGATCGAGCTGGTGCTGCGCCCGGCCGCCCATGCCCTGGACCAACTGCAAACACCGGGTCTGACCCATCGCGCGATCCGGCTCGACAACGTTTTCCAATCGGCACCGGATCGCCCGGTCGTACTTGGCGCCGCCTGGGCCGCCCCGCCGGCGATGCACCAGCCGACGGTGTTCGAAACCCCGTACGCCGCCCTTTGCGACCCGGCGGGCCGAGGCGACGGCCGCATCGCAGACGACGTCTACGCATTGGGCGTCCTGCTGACCTCACTCGCCCTGGGCCGCGTGCCGATGGCCGGGATGGACGATCTGGCGATCCTGCACCGGAAACTGGAACTTGGCGATTTCACGGCGCTCACAGGCGGGGAGCGCCTTCCCGCCATGCTCGCCGACCTCCTGCGCGGCATGCTCGCCGAGGATCCGGATCACCGGCCAACGCCCGCTTTGCTGCGAGATCCGGCTCGGACCCGCGGCCGCCGCGTCGCCGCGCGTCCGCCCGCGCATGCGCCGCGGCCATTCAGGATCGGCAGCCTGGCGGTCTGGAATAACCGGACTCTGGCGCTGGCGATGGCCGTCAGCCCGGCGAACGCCATGACGGCGATAGAGAGCGGCGCGCTGACGCACTGGCTGCGCCGGGGTCTCGGCGATGCGACGCTCGCGGTGAAGCTGGAGGATCTGCTTCGCCACCACGTCCTGAACGCGATTCCCGACAAGGGAGAGGCCGCCGCGACGCTGATCGCGCGCGCCATCGCCACCGCGGACGGATCGATGCCGATCTGTTGGGGTGGTCTCGCGATCTTCCCGGATGGGCTCGGTCCCGTGCTTGCCGCCGCCATGGCGGGTCACACGACCGCCCTCGGGGAGCCGCGCGACCCTGATATCGCGCGCAAACTTCGAGACATCGTTCTGACCGAAGCCGCCGGCAATTGGGCCAACATGCGGGCGGACCGCGAGCCGGCCGCGGCACATGTCATCGAAGCCCGAAGGTGGCGGGCGATCCTGCAAGTCAAGGGACCCGCGGGTGGGCTGCCGCGGCTCGCCTATACCCTCAACCCCCTGATGCCCTGCGCGAGTGCCTTGCTGCAGGCAAGCTGGATCGTCCAACCCGGCGACCTGCCGCCGGCCCTGGACGCCGCCGCCATCGCCACGGACGCCGATCTGCTGGAACCTCAGATCGCCGCTTTTATCGCCGCGCGATCGGAACGCTGGCTGGATCGGGAGATCGAAGCTCTTGCCGGTGAGGGCGAACCCGCCACCCGCGCGCTGGCCACGTTGCGGCTGCTGAGCGAGATGCAGACCAGGTATCATCCGTCGCCGCTCCCCGGCCTCGCGCGCTGGGTCGCGGCGCGTACGCGGCCTTTGGTCGAGCTCTGGAAAAACCGCGAACGCCGGGCCGCGGTCGAGGCTCGACTCCAGGAACTGGCCGCGGCGGGTCTGCTGCCCCCGATGCGAGCGTTACTGGAAGACCGGTCCGGGCATGCCGCGGACGTCGAAGGTCTGCGCGAGGCGGTCGTGAGCGTGGTGCGGCTGGACGCGGAACTGCTCGCCGCTGCTACCGACAACGGCCAGCGCGCGGCGATCGCGGCGCGGCTGGGCCAGGAAATCGCGGCCGGCCTGGGGCTGATCGCGGTCGCGGCCACATTGATCCTCGCCGCCCTGGGCTGAACCGATGGCGAAATCCCCGAAGTCGCTCAAACAACCGGCTGCCGCGCGAGGTGGGGGAAGGGCGACGGTCTGGCTGTCGGGCCTCGCCTGTGGCGTTCTGGCGGCGATCGCCCCGGGCACGGCCTTGGTCGCGGGGTGCCTGCTCGCGCCGGGGATCGTGGCGCTGAAATTGGACCGGGAGCCCGGCCGTCCGGTGGCGCGGACCGTCCTGACCTGTGGCCTGGCCGGATGCGTCCAACCGATCATCACGCTGTGGAACGCGGGCCAGTCGCTCGACACGGCATTCGCGATCGTCGCCGACCCGGGCGCCACGGGGGTGGCCTGGAGCGCCGCCGCGGCAGGCTGGTTGATGACGCAACTCATCCCCCTTGGCGTGCGCGCGGCGCTGGAGGCCACGGCGCTGACCCGGGCCACGCGGCTGAGGGCCTCGCGCGCACGGATCGCGGAGGCGTGGGGGTTGGAGGGGACGGGTGAGGATTCGTAGTCCGGGAAAAAAGTGTGCTGGCCAGATTTGGTTGCATACATCATTTTGATAGGCCAGAAGATCGACGGACCGCGAGACGTTCCTGGCGACGGCGCGCGGGTGCTGGTGAAGGACAGAAGCAAGCTGGCCGTCCTGGCCCACGCCCGGACGCGAGATCCGTCCAAGGGGAGGTTTCCGATGTCCGACCGGGCAATCGTGAACTGCGTCATGAATGGCTTCGTGTCAGAGGGCCCGTTCGCCGGCCTCAGTGAGACCGCTGGATGGAAGGGGACCATCACACGCTCGTCGGAAGCGCAGCGAGCGGGCGTGGTGTGCGTGGTTGTTCCACCCCGGCGGATTATCATTGTCACCGCTTACAAACATACGGTCTACGGGCGCGCTCAACGCCGGCCCGCCGGCAGTCCGGACACCGGGGACGAAGACCAAGGAGAGATCGATGATTCAATACCGCGGCCTGGGCCTGGATAACGTTTGGCTTGAGAATGGTTATCGCTGGGAGAAGACCGGGTACGGAGATGGACTGGTTGTCGGCCAGGCCGAGACATTGGAAGCGGCGATCGCCCTGCATTTATCGACGCAGGAGCGCCGGCTTACGGGGCAGGCGTTCCGCGTCCTGCGCGAGACGCTCGACCTGACCCAGGCTGAATTCGGCGCGAGATGCGGCCGCGACTACCAGACAGTCGCGAGATGGGAGTTGGCAAGCCACAAGGCCGTGCCGTTGTACTCCGACGTCATGATCAGACAGTTTTATTTGGAAATGGTCGGGCATCGTCCAAGCTTCACGGACATGGCCGAGCGCGTTGCCCACCTTTCTGGCAAGGCCGCTGACGAAACCCGAATCAACGTGCGAAGGGCCGCGGACGGCACCTGGCGTCTCGATGAGGCCGTGGCACTCATGGATGCCTGATCGCCGCGTGACACATTTCGGCGCCCGGATTTTCGAGTGGCTTCGCCAGACGTGGACCCCCATGGGAGTCATGCAGGGGTCGACATCGCCTCGCGTCGCCGCATTTGAAGGCGCGCTGACCCGGGGCATCCGCCGCCGGGTCAGCGCGAACTTCCCGCGATGTCCTTCAGGCCGGCGGCGACATATGCGCCGCCGCCCGCACGCTCGCCTCAGCCCGCTCCAAGGCGACGCGGGCCTTCATCGCTTTTTGCAATTTCTCGAACGAGCGGACCTCGATCTGACGCACCCGCTCGCGCGAGATATTATACTTGTGCGACAGGTCTTCGAGCGTCGCCGGGTCGTCCTTCAGACGGCGTTCGGTCAGGATATCGCGCTCCCGCTCATTCAGCGTTTTCAACGCATTTGCGAGTAACGCCTTGCGTCCCGTCAGTTCCTCACGCTCGGCGAGCGCGTTTTCCTGGGTTTCTTCTTCGTCGACCAGCCAATCCTGCCACTCGCCTTCGCTGTCCTGGCGGACCGGAGCGTTCAGGCTGTGGTCCGGCGCGGCCAGACGGCGGTTCATGTTGACAACGTCCTGCTCCGGCACACCCAGTACGCGGGCGATTTCGGTCACCTGCTCGGGTTGCAGATCGCCATCGTCGATCGCTTTCATCTGGCCCTTCAACCGGCGCAAGTTGAAGAACAACTTCTTCTGCGCCGCCGTGGTGCCCATTTTCACGAGCGACCAGGAGTGCAGGATGTATTCCTGGATTGCCGCCCTGATCCACCACATCGCGTAGGTGGCGAGGCGGAATCCGCGGTCCGGATCGAACCGCTTCACCGCCTGCATCATGCCGACGTTGCCTTCGCTGATCAGTTCGCCAACGGGCAAACCGTAGCCGCGATAGCCCATGGCTATTTTCGCGACCAGGCGCAGATGGGAGGTGACAAGCTTATGTGCCGCCTCCATTTCCTCAGCGTCGCGCCAACGGTGGGAGAGCGACAACTCTTCCTCGGGGGAGAGCATCGGGAATTTCCGGATCTCTTGGAGATACCGGGTCAGATTGCCTTCGGGGGCAATATTCAGGACGGCAGAGGCCATCGTAGGCTCCATTCGTCAGCCGCTCGACCGTGCCCAGGATGGCGCACGACGTGAAGGGCGTGAGACAGATACAGTCTGATGCGGGAGGGGACTCGCGTCCCGGGCACCCACCCCAGACTGGCGGCGGCGTATCCGGACTTCCCCGCCGGGCGAGGCATCGCTCGCGCCGACGCAATCCGTATACAGGACCAATATAGTCCTGTCAAGATTACTAACCAGTTAATTCCCTGCAATCGAATGAACCGGGGGCGGTACCGATCCCCGCCGCCGCCCGGGACGGCCGGGGATGAGGAGGTCATCCACCCGCCAGGGCGGCGCGCAAACACTACCGAATCGACTGACACACGCCCCTCTACCGTCATGGCCCGGGTGGTCCGGGCCACCTGTTCCAACACGGTGCCGCGACGGGTGGCCCGGACCAGCCGGGCCATGACGGTTTTGGGAGAAGACCCCCCACCCCTTGGGCCTTCTCCTGATGCCTCCGCGGACGAGCCAGGCCATGACGGAAGGACGGGTGGCCGCACCGACGCGGCAATATTCAGGCGTTGGCTAACGCCCCGGCGGCTCAGCATCCAGCAGCGTGACCAGCGCCGCCATGTCGGCCGGCGGAGGGGTCTCGAAGCATAGTTTCTCCCCGGTGCGGGGATGGGCGAACCCCAGACTCGCCGCGTGCAGCGCCTGACGCGGGAAGTCGAGCAACACGCGCCGCGCGGCGTCCGGCAGGCTTTTGGCAGCCGCTGGAATCCGGCGAAGATAGACCGGATCGCCAACGATGGGGTGGCCCTGAGTGCTCATATGCACTCGAATCTGGTGGGTTCGGCCCGAGGCCAGCCGGCATTCCACCAGCGCCACGGACGTCCCCCACGTGCGCAGAACCTTATAATAGGTCAGCGCCGCCTTGCCGCCGTGGCCCACCACCGCCATCCGTTTGCGGTCGCGCTTGTCGCGGCCGATCGCGCCTTCGATCTCGCCCGCCAACGGCGAGGGCAGGCCCCAGCACAGCGCGAGATAGGCACGGTCCAGATCGCGAGCGGCGAAGGCGGCGGTCAGGACGTCGTTGGCGCGCTGGGTCTTGGCCACGACCATGACCCCCGAGGTATCCTTATCCAGCCGATGCACGATTCCCGGCCGTTTCTCCGCCCCGATTCCCGTGAAACCCGGCCCGCAATGGGCCAGCAACGCGTTCACCAGCGTCCCGTCGGGATTGCCGGCCGCCGGATGCACGACCAGGCCGGCGGGCTTGTCCAGCACGATCAGGTCGCGATCCTCGAACAGAATCGGGAAGGGAATCGCCTGTGGCAAAGGCGTCGCGGACACCGGCGCCGGGATCGACAATGTATAGTTGGCACCGGCGCGGGCGGGTTCGGCCGGCTCCATCACGCGGGTACCGTCGCGCGACAACGAGCCTTGCTCTATCAGCACCTTCACGCGGGAGCGGGAGACCCCGCCTGGAGCGTCGGCCAGCAGGCGATCGATGCGCTGGCCCGCCTGCTCCGGTGTGGGCGTGACGCGGATTGCTCCGGCTCCCGGTTGAGTGTCAGTCATCCACGCAGGCATAGACCTTGGCCTGGTGGCCGGAAAGGACGGGACATGGGCAGCGGCGCGCGGGCGGTCAAGATCGCGGCGATCGTGATGGGTGTGCTGATCCTGGCGGGGACCGCGGTCGTCATCGCGACCATCGTCAAACGCGTGGCAATCGGACCTTTGCCGGGGACCATCACGACCGCGTTGCCGGAAAAGACCTTTGCCGCGGTCCTTGACGAACCCGCCGGAACCGCCATTGAGGCGATCGCCCAGGTGCGCGACCGGCTGGCGGTTCGGCTGCGCGGCGGCGGGGCGGATCGAGTGCTGCTGATCGACCCGGCGACCGGAGCGGTGGTGGGACGAATCTCGCTCGCGCGTTAATTACATTAACATGGATCAAGCGGTTCGTTTCGAGTTGACGACGATAGTCCCGGTCGCCGAGGTCACGGGCACGCGCGATCCATCTCGGTGAGTGGAGTCCGGCGGGCGTGACCTGCGCGGAATGCTCGCACCCCGGTCCCGCCCTAACACCGTATCGCTGCCGCCGGGTCATCGGAGCCCCGAGGCGGTTCAGATTTACCCGTAACCTCGCGCCATGGCGGCAGCGAAGATCAGCAACAGCACGAACAAGATTGTCTCGGCCCAGATGAACCGGCGGACATACGCGATCTCGCCGCCGGTCGGCGCGGTCCCGGATCGGCGCCACCTGATCAGCGCGATGGTCGGAGGCGCCGACAAAAGACCGATGGCCACGAAAGTCACGATCTTCAACCAGAAGAACGTATTGGACAGATAGTACTCCCAGCCCTTGGCGGCGAACAGCGCCCGGGAAAAGCCAACGGCCAGAATCAAAGCCGCGAGCACCCCGTAACTCAGGTCGATCCGAGACACCCGGCGCACGTCGCCCGCGGTCATTCCCGGCTGCAAGCACATCGACTCCGCGACCAGCACGCCGAACATGGCGAAGATCAGAATGTGGTGCGCGATCGCCAGATGCAGATCAAGCATCGATGTCCTCCTTGCCTGGCGTGGTGCTCGAGATCACCGGACCCGTGCCATCCATCGCAGCGCGCCCAGGCCGGCAAGCGTGACCACGGCCAAATGCCCGAACCCAAGGCCCCAACCCAACACGGTATTGCCGCCCGCGAGGTCCAGCGCCAGCCCGACCCCAAGCGGCCCAACGAATCCGCCCGCGTATCCGGCCATGCTGTGGACGCCCATCGTCGCGCCGCGCATGTTCTTGCCGGCCGCCGCCACCGTGCCCGCCGTCAACGCGGAACTATCCAGATAAATCGTCGCGTTCCAGATCACCACGAGCACCGCCGCGGCAGGCGCCGGCAACGCCGCGCCCCACCCCGCGATCAGCGAGAGAAACGCCGCCGCGCCGATCGCCAGGGTCACCACGCGGAAGCGGCCAAACCTTTGCGCCATCTCGTTCCCGGTAATGGACACCGCGATGCCCGCCAGCCCAGCGACCGTGAACAAGATCGCTGGGCCGGGCAGCCAGTCCGGTGCCCCCTGCCGCGCGATCGTGGCGGCGAGGAACGTGACGCCCCATGCCCGCAACGCGGCGAGTTCCCAGGTATGCACCGTATAACCGACGATCCATGCCATGGCGGCGCGGTTGCGAAACACCGGCCGGAAGTCCAGCAACCCGCCCGCACTCGCGCGGGGTGGCAGCGCGGCGGGCATGATGAAGGCGGCGATGGCGAAAGCACAGGCGGCCGCGGCGGCACCGGACAGAAAGGCAGCGGTTGGACCCGCGACCGTTTCCAGCAAGCCCGCGATCATGAACGACGCCGCGCCGGACAAGCCCACGCCGGCGGCGTGCATCGACACGGCACGCGATTGCGCCACACCGTCCAGCGGATCGGCGATGACTTTCAGGCCGGGCATATAGGCACCCGCCCAACCGATCCCGGCGATGGCTCGCAGGACCAGGCCCGACCAGAATCCGTCCGCGACCAAAGCAAAACCCAAATGCGAGACCGCCGTCAGACCGGCGCCGGTCAGGTACACGAGGCGCACCGGCAACCGGTCGGTCAGCGCCAGCAGCACCGGCACCGCGGCGACGTAAGCCGCGAAGAAAATGCCGACGAGCCACCCGGCTTCGGTCCCGGACAAATGCCAGCGCGCGATATAGCCAGGCAACATCGCGGGCAGCGCGAAGGCCCCGATCTGAGTCAGCATTTGTGCCGTCACGATCGCGAGGATGAAGGATCGGGCGCCAGGCGCTGGCCTTCGCAAGGCTCCGGTCAACCGTCCCTCCCCTCTCCCGCCAGACTGAAGAAGTGCCGCTCGCGGGTGGCCCCTAACCCGGCAGTTCGTAGCCGATCCCGGCCTCGATCTCCAGCACGCGCCGGACCGCCGGGCGCGCCATCATGCGCTCATAGTGGGCGGAAATTCCGGGGAAACTGCCGGGCGCCGGACCGCCCGAGTCCATCCAGCGCCAGAACAGCCGGAACAGATGAATGTCGGCGATCGAGTAAGCGCCGGCAGCCCAGTCTCGCCCGGCGAGTTTGGCTTCGGCGAATCCGAAGACTTCGCGCAGGCGCTGCTCACCCACGCGGCGGGCGGGATGCACGGTCGCGGCGATGAACGACATCCAGGACACCACCTGGGCTTCGGCTTCGGGGTCATTCACGGGCAGGAGGCCGGCTTCCGGAAACCGGCGAGCGAGGTAAAACAGGATGCCCGCGACCTCGGTCATGATCCGGCCGTCGATCGACAGCGTGGGCACCTTGCCCTCCGGATTGAGCGCGAGAAATTCGGGGGCGCGGTTGTCCTTCTTGTGAAAGGACATGGGACGGGCGTCGAAGGGCACGCCCACCTCGTGCAAGGCGATATGGGGCGCCATGGAACTCGCGCCCGGCGCGAACCAGAGTGTCAGCATTGCGATCTCCCCTCGTGGTATACGCCAGGGTTTCGCATGACACGCGCGGAGGCGCCAGGCGGGGTTCAAGGTCTCGCGGTGGAGGTAGTGCCGTTTCCGCTTTCCAATTCACGGTAAATACATTAAATTGCGCAAATTCATGCAAACCAGGGCGTCATGCCAACAATCGACGCGACCACCTTCCGCCGCGACTTCGGCCGGTATCGGGACGAAGCCCACCGCGAGCCGGTGAAGGTGACCAGCCACGGCCGCGTGGTCGGCGGCTTCTTATCCTCGCACGACCTGGAACATTTTGAGCGGTTGAAGCGCCGCGAACGTCAGGTCCACGTGGCTGGCGCGATCCCGGATGACATTATCGACGCGATCGAACAGGCTGAGTATCTCAAGCCGATCTCGTGACCTTCGCGGCTCCGTTCCCAGGTCTTGTGATCCGTTACAGCTTTCCTTGGAGCCGGGAAGCGGAATCAGGCGCGAAGAAGGACGGAAAGATCGCCCTTGCGCCATTGTGGTGGCGGTACCGCGGGGCGAGCAAGGCGATATACGCGTCGTGGTTGTGCCCATCACGCACGCCGCACCTGATGAGCCCGACGCCTCGATCGCGCTTCTGTCCGGACTACTCTGGGGCTCGATGCTGAAGCATCATGGGTGCGTCTCGACGAGTTGAATGTCTTTTCGTGGCCGGGATACGATCTCCGCACCATTGGAGGCACCGGTCGTATCGATTACGGCGCCTTACCGAAGGCCCTCTTCGAACGCATCCGCCGCGGAGCGATCGCGCTGGATCGCGCGAGACGCGCCCGGCAGGTCAGCCGGGATTGACACCCGGACAACCACCACGCCCGAACGGGATGGTTGGGTGCGGAAATTTGTGGCGCGGACTCCGCCCGGCCATGACAGAACCAGCAATTCTCATTATGGCTGCTGACCTCTCCCAAATCGTCATCCTCCGGCGCGACCGGAGGATCCGGAGCGGCACCACGCCTTGCTTTCCGGCGCTATTATACGCGGATATGTGCCGCTACCGATCCTCCGGTCACGCCGGAGGAT